>JBKJRG010000458.1:0-6397 GCA_046594805.1 Opitutaceae bacterium
CCCGGCGGCAGGCGCAGGATGCGGCCAAAGCCAGCCGTCCGTAAACGTGCCTCGAGTCCCGGCAGGCGAGTCGTGCGATCGCTCAACCCAATCGTGCACGGCTCGGCCCCATGCGACGAACCGTGGATGAAAGCCTGCAGGCCCTGCACCAGAATGTTGACGAAGGCCTGTGAGTCGCTGACGAGTTGCTCGCGCTTGGCTACCAGCTCGTAGGCGCGGGAAGACGTGTTGATGTGGAAACGATGCTCGGGCGCGCCGCGCAGGAGAAAGTCCTTGGTCTGCCGAAAAAACGTCTGCTCGATGCGGCCATCCTCGAGGATGTCGAACGCCGTGTGCCGTAGGAATCGGTTGCCCATGGTCCCAGTCAGGTGCTTCAGCAGCTGAGCGTAGCCCGAGCCAGGCAGGTGGATAAAATCCTTCCGCTCGAGCTTTTCATCCGTCGCGAGCAATGTGATGTCCGCCCCTTCGAGATGCAGGTCCACGACGACCACGGGCAGCGAGGGATTGAAGCCACTGGCCCGCGGATCGCAGAGCGAGGCGCAGGCCATGTCGACGACGCCCGCGAGCGGCAGCTTGAGCTCGCCGGCCATGCCCAGGATGAGCCCAATCTTTTCCTCTTCCGTCGCTGGGTCCTTCAAGTACGCGCCCGGCACGGCGAGCACGACCTTGCCGGTACCGCTCGCCACGGCATTCGTCCGCTGGACAAATTCGCGGAGGAAGTGAAACGCCAGCTCGGAGTACGATGAGGTGCGGCCCACCGGCCCGAGCGTAGACGCCTCATGGGCCAGGCGAGACCAGAAGGTGTGCACCACGCGGCGGGGATGCACGAACCACTCGTCTTCCGCGCCGCGGCCGTAGACAAATTTCTGCCCGTCGTAGTACGCAAAGCCGGGCCATTCGAGCGTGCCCGTCCCGTCGGCGACAGCGAGGCATTGCGATTCACTCTTGTCGCACGACGCGGCCTGGAAGCCGGCGTCGCACAATTCGATTCCGAGGGTCGGCATGGGGGCGGTTAGCGCGTTAGACGCGCGATCAGGCGAAAACGCTCGCTGATTCTTCCTTCGTCGGAACCTTCATGACGTCGATCAGCTTATCCCGGCAGAACGTCTGGGTTTCGATGATGAACGCCTCCTGGCGGCCCTGCACGACGTGCAGCCAGAACATGAGGACGATACACAATGCGAGGCCGACGAAGGTCGAGTTGAAGGCGAGACCCAGGCCGCTGGTGACATCCGAGATGTCGCCGTGAATCGCCTGCTCCGCATGGTTCAGCGCATCGCCGATGCCGCGCACCGTGCCGATGAAGCCGATGGCGGGAATCGCCCAGGCGATGTAACGGACAAGGCCGAGGGATGAATCGAGCTCGTCACTGGCCAGCTCGGCGCGTTCGCGCACCGCGTTGGCGGCGTCCTGGACCGAGGCGGTGGCGTGGAAGCGATGCAGGGAAGCAAGAATGCATTCCGGCAGCAGACGTTCGCGCCAGCGAGGCTCCCGCTCAATTGCCGTCTTGAGCTCCTTGTAGCGGTCAAGCGCGTCCTCCGGGATGATTCGCTCACCGGGCTGCACCCGGACGAAATCATACTTGAAGAGCCGGCGTTCCCGCGTGACGTGCCCCAGCTTGTAGCCGAGGATGATCATACCCCAGAGGCAGAAGACGATTTCGATCTTGGGCTCGAGGTCCTTGATGATGATGAAGAGCGGCCGTTCCTTGAGGATGTCCGAAGTGCTGTTCTGCTGCACCATGAGTTTACGTTTGACCAGGAAGTCCTCGGCATTGGGGGTGACGTAGTTCCGATACCACAACTGGACCACGATCACGGAGACGACGAAGGCGAGGACCGGGACCAGGAACTCGAGAGAAAAAATCCCCTTGTTTCGAGAGATCATAAGAATAGCGTTGCTGTGTGGCCAAACGTTTCAGCGGCCCCTTTAGATGCCCCAGATTTAGATAATCTTCAAGCGCGCGGGGCCGGTGGCCGTGAATCGCATGCTCGTGTTTGAATTAAAAACGAACAGTCTTTAACTAGAGCGAGTCTAATAGTTCGAAGCCAAATTCGCCGTCCATGCCCATCTTCCCCTCCCTGGCGCGTCCCGCCCCCTCGTTGCAGAAGCAGCTTTGCGTCCTGGCCAGCCTCGGCATTCTCGCCCTGGCCGGCTGTTCTTCGGTTGCCCCCTCGAAAACGGCCAGCAAAGCCGGAACCGGCGCCGTGGTCGGCGGCCTGGGCGGTGCGGCGATTGGCAATAACAGCAGCCTTGGCACGGGCGTCGGCGCGGTCGGCGGTGCGGCGCTCGGGGCAATCACGGGTGGCATTATCGGCATGGTGCAGGATGCGCGCGACCGCAAAGAGCAGGACCGGCTCTCCCAGGAGCGCGCCTACCAGCAGGAGCGGGCCAAGCGTCTTGCGGAGGAAGCCAAGACCCGGGCTTCCCTGGATGAAGAGCTCGCGATTGCCCAAGGTTTCCGGATTTCGGATCTCGAGGTGAACGACGCGAAGAAGACCCTCGAGAGCGCCAGCGACCGTTTGAAAAAGCTGCAGGCCGAACGGCAGGCCGCGCTGGCGCGCAAAAAAGATCTCGAAGATACCAAGGACAAAACGCTTTCGACTGAGGCGGAAATTGCCCGCCTCGAAGAAGAACTCGCTCGTCTGAAGGGCGAGGAATTTGCCCGCACGTCCGGTAACGCGACGCCCAACCAGCAGCCGCCCGCCAATTCACCGGCGGTGAAGCCGGGGACATAGCGCAATTGACGGCCGCGGCACGCTCCCGTTGACTCACCTCAATCGAACGCGTCCATGATGCCGCTCACGTTTCAAAGGGCCGGGATCGTTGCCGGGATGGTCGCCCTGCTTTTTAGCGCGGGCTGTTCGACGTCGACTCACCAAGTGAAGGTCGACGCGATTTCGAAACCGGTTCCGGCTGATGCCCAGTCCTACCGGCTCAAGAGCAAGAACCCCGCTTTGGGCGACGAGAATCTCCGTTACCGCGAAGCCGCCGAATTCGTGCGGACGGCGCTGTCCGGCAAGGGCCTTTACGAAGCGCAGAGCGAGGACAAGGCCGACATGATCGTGGAGCTCGATTACGGCATGGAGACTCCGCGCACAAAAATGGAGCGCGTCAGCGTGCCCGTGTATGCGCAGGTGGGCGGAGGGGTCCGCTATGATACGGTGCCGGTCACGGATGCCCGGGGGAACACCAGTTATCGCACCGTCGCGGTGTATGACGCCCCGCGCAATGAATTGGTCGGCTACGACGAGATGCCGCGAATGGTCACGATTTATGAGAAGTACCTGAAAATCACCGCGCGCGAAAACAAGGCCGCGAACGAAGGTCGTCCGCCCACCGAACTTTGGAGCGTGCAGGCGAGCGCGGAGGACGAGAGCAAGGATCTCCGGAAATATCTTCCGATTATGGCGTCGGCCACGGTCGACTACATCGGCAAGGACTCGAATCACCAGACCGTGGTGAAGGTGAAGGAAAACGGCGAAGCCGTTGGGTTCATCCGCCGCGGCATGTCTTCGCCGCCGGCTCCAGCAGCCACGCCGAAAATTTGAGCCGGTGCGGGCGGTAGCAGAACGCGTGGGCGTTTCGGAATGAGAACCGTTGCGTTCCGTTTCCGGACGAAAGGCTCACGCCTTGCGCTACACGCCGCCGGCATCCGGTTTCGCGGCGGGTTTCTCCAACCCGAGCACTTCATTCACGGCCTGAATGAGCTCCGGCGGGGTGAACGGTTTGCCGAGAACTTTCCGCGCCCCGATTTTCTGCGCCATCGTCAGGTAGAGCGCTGAATTGGTGAGGCCGCCGGAGATGGCGATGATCGGCACATTGGGGTTCTCCCGCCGGAGCTGGACAATGGTTTCCACGCCCTCCTGCACGGGCATCACCAGATCGGTGATGACCACATCAAATGCGGTGGCGCGAAAAAGCTCGCAGCCCTGCTGACCGTCCGGGGCTTGGATGACCTCATGGCCCGCATAACCCAGCGCCTTTGCCAGCACCGCGCGGAGCCCATTGTCGTCGTCGATCAGAAGAATCTTGGCCATGGACTTGGGAATGAGTCAGCCCTGACGCCACCCGGGCGCAAGGTTCATTGCGGCCGGCTGAAACGTCTCGCGACGCGGAGCCAGGGTCAGGATTGGAGGGAGCGTAATGATGAGAGTAGCCAGTAAGCTTTGCTCTCTCCCGCTTGTCCCGAACGGAAAACACGTACCGGTTTGTGGCGCGCCGCCGGTCTGCGCGGTATGCCTGCCCCAGGCGAAGATTCCGGATGGCGCGCATCTGCACGTCCCATTTTTCGCTCTCAAGGAGAAATCAGGCCCTTGCGAATCGCGAAGCGCACGAGGTCGGTCTGCGTCTGGAGGCCGAGTTTCCGCAGGAGATTTGTCCGGTGGGTTTCCGCCGTGCGCGGGCTGATGAAAAGTTTCTCGGCGATCTCGGCGTTGCTGTGCCCTTCAGCCGCGAGCTGGATCACGGTGCGCTCGCGTTGGGTGAGGGATTGGAGCGGGTCATCGGTCGCGGGCTTCGTCACGAGCGCGTTAATCGCCCACTCGGAGAGCGTGGCGCTGAGAAACCGCCGGCCGGCCAGCACCTCCTTGAGGGCATGGGAAATCTCGGCTGATTCCGAGCCTTTGAGAATGTAGGCCATCGCTCCTGCTCGCAGCGCTTCGATGACGTAGGGCTCGTCGCTGTGCATGGAGAGCACGATGACCTTGGTGTGCGGGCTGGACGTACGGGACTGCCGGAGCACCTCGATCCCATGGAGCCGCGGCATGTTCAGATCCAGGATGAGGACGTGTGGCTTGAATTTTTCCACCAGCTGCGCGGCGGCCAGCCCGTCGGCGGCCTCCGCCACCACGCGGTAGGAGCCTTCACTTTCGAGGATGCCGCGCAGGCCGCGGCGCACGATGTCGTGATCGTCGGCAATGATGGCAGTAATCATGGAGAAGGGGCGCCGGCGGGGGTGAGCGGAAATTCGGCGTGCAGCCGGGTGCCATGGCCGGATTGCGAGAAGATTTCAAACCGTCCCCCCGCCAGGCGGACCCGTTCCTCGAGCCCGGCCAGTCCGAGGGAATCGCGCCGGGCGAGCGCGCTCGGCGCATCGAACCCGCGGCCCCGATCCGATATTTCAACCTGGAGCGCCGACTCGTCGGCGGTGAGGGTCACGACCGCCGCCGTCGCGCCGGAGTGGCGCGCGACATTGGTGAGCGCTTCCTGCACCATCCGGAACACCGCGGTTTCCAGTTCGGTGGAGAGGCGCTCCGGCGGCAGCGATAGTTCCAGTTCCACCTGGATGCCGGTCTGGCCCTGGAAAAGTTTCGCCTGCCACTCCAGCGCCGGCTGCAGCCCGAGGTCGTCCAGCATCCGGGGACGTAATTGGAGCGTCAGTTCGCGGACGCTGCGCAACAGCTCACCCGTCACCTGCAAGGCATCCTGCAGCGGTGCGCTCGGGGCCAGGTCCCGGGCGGCCTCGAGTTGGAAGCGCAGTCCGGTCAGCAACTGGCCGATCTGGTCGTGCAGCTCTTGCGCCAGCGCGCGCCGTTCGTCTTCCTGCACCCGCAATAATTTGTTCGAGAGGGCTCGCAGCCGGGCGGCGTGTTCTTCCGCGCGGCGCTCGGCATCGCGCCGGACCACGACCTCCTGCTGGAGCTCCCGGGTGCGCGCGGCGACCTGCGCGGCGAGCGAACGGTTGAGTTCCGCCAGCTCCGTGGTCAGCCTCGTGTTCACCCGTTCCGTGTCCGCCCGCTTCAGGGCGTTGTTGAGCGAAAAGACCAGCTCGGTCAGGCAGCCTGGGCCTTGGAGGAGGTAATCCTGCGCGCCGAGTTTGAAGGCCGCGATCGTGGTTTCGGCGTGATCGACATTGGAGATGACGATGACGGGTACCGTCTCGTCGCGACCGTGGAGGTGCCGCAATGCGTCGAGCATGGAGCCGGCGGCCCAATGGGGGCCAAGCACAACCGCATCGCACTCATGCTCGCCCGAAAGAAAGCGCTCCAGGAATGCCGAGGGAGCGGCGGTGAGCACCAGATGCGGCGCACTGGCGACAAAGAAATTCATCACCGCCGCCCGTTCGGCCGCCTCGGGATCGACAAACAAGATCCGGTGATCCCGGGGCGGACCGGGAGCCGCCGCCGGCGGCCGCCCTTTCTGTCGTTCGTGCAGGCGCTGGATGATCTCGGGAATCCGTCGGAATTCCGGCGAGTTCTTGTCGAGGCAGTCAACCGCGCCGGCCCGGAGGGCGCGGACCGCGAGGTCGTACTGGCCCTGGCCGCTCACCATAATCACTGGCGTGGGATCGCGTCGTGCCGCCAGTTCGCCCAGCACCTGCAACCCGTCCAAGTCCGGCATGTTCAGATCGACCATCAGCACGTCGTACCGCTTGTCCTGCATGGCCGCGAGGCAT
>JBKJRG010000901.1:0-4845 GCA_046594805.1 Opitutaceae bacterium
GGACCTCGGGCGATTCGCGATTCACACCTCGCGCAAACGATTGATCGAGCTCCAGCGCAAACTCCACGCAGAGTCGCAGCCGTATCGCGCGTTCGACGTTTATAACCTCGGCCGCTACGAGCGGCAGTGGTGGCAGAAGGAGCGGTTGCGCGGCGCCGACGACGAACACCGCCGCGTCGTGCTCGGTTTCTATCAGGCGGAGCCGCTGGCGAACGCGACCGGGCTCCTGCACGGACGCAAGGGCCGCGCGTTCGTGCACGTCGATGGGATCGACGGGCTGCTCACGCGCGCGGAGGTCCGCGCGGTCGCGGACGCGGCCACGCAGGCGGGTGCGAAGGAAGTCCATTGCCTCGCGTGGGAATTCGAAATGGACCTGCGGCTCGTGTGCCACGAACTGGAGGCGGAGACCGGCGTCCGGATTAAACTCATCCCAATTCCACGCGAGATCATGGAAAAAAACCGCACGAGCCCGCCGCCATTTCTGGAGATGGCGGTGCTGGAGGCAGAGACGGTGAGCAAAAGCCAGAAGTCGGAGGCCAGGGGTCAGAAGCAGAGTGTGGTCGACGTGAAGCTCACCAGGTTCATGCCGTCGCTCGCGGAGGTCCCGAGCAAGGAGCTGGAGGCCTTGAAGGAACGCGCCGTGAAAAGCGGTTTCGACTTTATCGATTTCTGGGCGGTCGATTTCGACTGGCACGAGGGAAAACCGTTCGAGCATCACTGGCAGGACTACCGCACCCGAAAGGATCGCTCGCTGAAAACCGTGAGCGACGCCGCGCACGTTTACGCGAAACCGGGCAAGCACACGATCTGCGTGAAGGTCGTCGATGTCTTCGGTTGCGACACCAGCATCACTGTGGAGGTGAAGGTTTGAGCGCCCAGGTTGTAGGAGCCTGCTTGCAGGCGATTGTCGTAGGGGCGTCGCTTGCCGACGCCCGGGGGGTTCCTGCAGACGCCGGCGCCGGCAAGCGGCGCCCCTACACCAATTCATCGCTCCTACACGCCGCGAAACTACGTTGGCAGGCACCGCTCGCCCTCCTGACTTCGCCTGATGACTCCAGCCGACGCCACCCTTAACCTGTCCGCTCTCGAGCCGCTCTTCGCGCCACACGAGGAACCGAACCGCCATCGCGCACGGAGCAAAGACGGCGCACCCGAAGTCCGGAAGAGCCGGCGGCCGTCGCCGATCGCGATCGCGCAGGCGCTGCGGCGCTTCGTGCGGGAATGGCGCGAGACGGATTATCCCGGTGCCTCCGACACCACACGCGAGCTGCTGCATCACTGGTTTCAACGCGATCATCTCGTCACGCTCGCCGATGGCACGATGGCGCCGTTTCGCTATTACTTCTGCCAGCGCGAGGCAATCGAGACACTGATCTATCTCTACGAGGTGCGACGCGTGCAGTCACTCTGCGGGCTGATGGGCAACTTCGCCGGGGCCGATGCGGAGACGGCGGCCCTGGGTGTAAATCCCGACGAGGACCGCTGGGCACGCTACGCCTTCAAGCTCGCCACCGGCGCCGGCAAAACGAAGGTCATGAGCCTCGCGATCGTGTGGAGCTATTTTCATGCGCTCCGCGAAACCGATTCGCCGCTCGCGCGGCATTTCGTGATGGTGGCGCCGAATCTGACGGTGTTCGAGCGGCTGCGCGAGGACTTCAAACCCGCGGGTGGCGGCAAGGACATCTTCGACAAAGATCCACTGATTCCATCGGCGTGGCGCGGGGATTGGAACGTCACGACCGTGCTACAAGACGAGGCGGGTGGCGCGGCGACGGGCGGCACGCTCTACCTGACGAACATCCACCGGCTCTACGACACGAGCAGCCGGCGTTCACGTGCGCCCGAGAGCTACGAGTGGATGGGACCAGCGGTGTCGGAATCGAAGGCGCTCGATACGGGTGCGGCACTGCGTGCGCGGGTGACGAGCCATGCGCGAGTGATGGTCCTCAACGACGAGGCCCATCATCTGTGGGACCCGGATTCGGCGTGGAACGAGGCGATCGCGTTTCTGCATGATGAGGTCACGCGATTGTCGGGCAGCGGCGTGGTGGCGCAGCTCGATTTCTCGGCAACGCCGAAGGACAACCGTGGGCAGGTTTTCCAGCACGTCGTCTGTGACACACCGCTGGGCGAGGCCGTGGACGGCGGCATCGTGAAGACGCCCGTCATCGGTCGCGGTCGCAAATGGGTCGAGCGCACGAGCACCGACGCGGCGGAGAAATACGAGGAGCAATTGCGCGTCGGTTATGCGCGCTGGTTGAAGTCGCAGGAGGAATGGCTGAAGAGCGGCAAGAAACCGCTGCTCTTTGTCATGACCGAGGACACGGAGGCGGCGAACCAGATCGCGCAGCGGTTGAACACGGACCCGGTGTTCGCGGGGCTGAATGGCCGGACGGTGAACCTGCACACCTGCCTCAAGGGAAAGATCAAATGGGTCGGCGGGCGCAAGCAGGGTTACCCGGTTTTCGAGACGAGCGAAAATGACATCAGCGACGACGACCTCCAGGCATTACGTGAACTCTCGCGGCAGATCGACTCGGACCAAAATCCCTACACCTGCATCGTGTCGGTGCTGATGC
The DNA here is from genome assembly GCA_046594805.1 of Opitutaceae bacterium. Classification (GTDB taxonomy): domain Bacteria; phylum Verrucomicrobiota; class Verrucomicrobiia; order Opitutales; family Opitutaceae; genus ER46. Next base: position 2,580 of record JBKJRG010000901.1, read on the forward strand.
TGCGCGAAGGCTGGGACGTGCGCAACGTGACGACGATTGTCCCGCTGCGACCGTATTCGTCGAAAGCGAACATTCTGCCGGAGCAGACGCTCGGCCGCGGCTTGAGGCGCATGACACCGCCCGGACAGGCGGCAGAGTTGGTGACCGTGGTCGAGCATCCGGCCTTCGTCAGCCTGTATCAGCAGGAGCTGGAGCAGCAGGGATTTTTCATCGAAACGATCGATGTCGAACGCATTCCCCGGACGACGGTGACGATCTTTCCCGACCGGGAAAACAAGGACTGCGCGGCGCTCGATATCGCGATTCCCGCGGTGAGCGCGGGCTTCAGCCGGCGGCCGACGTTGGAAGGCCTGACGCTCGCCGACGTGCAGCGACAGTTCGCACGCTACCGGCCGCTGCCGGTCGGGGAAGTGCGCACGGAACGAATCGAATATCAGGAACGACATCTGATCACAGACGAAGTCGTGATGAGAATGGAAATCCGGCTGCCGTTGCTCCAGAGCGGTATCGGCGCGATTTCCTTTTTCCGCGAGGAACTGGAAGCGATTTGCGGGCTGCGAGGCACCCACGTGGTGCTGGCGCCGCTGCTCGAAGCGTTTCTCGCCGAAATGCTCTTCACGGAAAAACTCACGCTTTTCGATCCACGGCTCGTTGGACGGCTCTCCGATGCCGATGTGCGCGAGCACGTGCGCGCGGTCTTCGTGCCGTTGATTCGGCAGCGAACGACGACCAAGGAGGAAAGAAGGCCCGAAGGCGCGGCGCGATCAGTGGCGGGGTGGAAACCCTATCAGGTGACGCATTCGCAGGAGCACCCGGCCATCGAGGCACGGCGGACGTTGTTCAATCTCGTGACCTGCGATCGCGGCCTGGAGGTGAGCATGAGCCAGTTTCTCGATCGTGCGCCCGATGTCGCAGCCTTCGCGAAAAATGCCGGCCCGCTGGCACTGCGGATCGATTACTCGACGCGCCAGAGCCAGCTTGCGTTCTACACGCCGGATTTCCTCGTGCGGCTCGACGACGGCGCGCATCTGCTCGTCGAGACCAAGGGCCGCATCGATCGCGATGTGCCGTTGAAGGCGCGCGCCGCAGCTGCCTGGTGCAAGGCCGCATCAAAGGGCAAGTCGAAATGGCGCTACCTTTTCGTGCCGCAAGACACGTTCGAGAATTTTGCCGAGAACAGCCTCGGCGTGCTCGCACGCACCTGCGAGCCAGCGCTGCAGGACCTGCTGGAAGAAGCGGCAGAGCCGCAGATGACACTGGCGCTCGGGGAGGCGCGACCGGACGCGGAGCGACTGGGTGAATTTGTCGCGGCGGATGACTTCGCGCGGCTACCAAAGGCGCACCAGAAGATGGTGCAGCAGGCGGTCGAGCTTTATTTCTTTTCAGTCAATAAGCCCGGGCAGTCACTCGCGCCGGTGTTTACGCCGCTGCTTGGTCCGCTGGACGAAGCGGCGAAGGCGGTAATGTTGCAGTGGCTCGAACCGGTGATTCCGGTCGACCGGGCAGCCCAGCAGTTGTTTTTCGTGCCCGATCTCAGCCGGCTGGCGAAGAAGGATGCGGAGATGTGCAAGCGCCGTGGCAGCGATCTAAAACGGACCCTCGTTGATCACAATGGAATGAGCCCGATCGGGCTTTTGCGGTGGTGCCTGCAGCATGCGCGCGAAGGCCAGCGCGGGATTGGTGGCGTTTTCGATGCGGTGGCGGAACGGATGAGTTTCGGGAGTGACGGCGACTACAAACTCGTTTGCCGGATAAATGCGTTTCGCAATGACTACATTGCGCACCAGGCTAAAACACTCACGGACGGTGCGCTGGCGAAGGAGGCGCTGGTCGAATGGGTCGGTGGGCTGGCTTTGATTTGGAAGTTGCTCAAGAAGGATTGAGGCGCCTGCGGAGATGACCCATCATGAAGCGATGGAGAGCGCGTGTTGGCGGGATTCTGGCCGCGCGGCCAGAATTGGGCGGAGGCAGATTCTGCGCGGCCGCAAATTTGGCCGTCGGACTATTCGGGCGGCGGTCTTCTGCCGTACAGAGAATACCTGGCCTCACGCCACGGTCGCAAAGGTCGCAAAGGTTTAGCTCGTCCTTTGCGTACTTCGCGCCCTTTGCGTGAGGCAGTTCTGCGTCGTAACCCTGCCGATCTTGACTTGGTTGCAGCTCCGCCGCGCAAGGTACGGTGCCTGTTAACTCGCTACATTGCTGATTTTAAAGTTCTCACCCGCGCGTCCGTGGTTCTTCATCGCGCCAACCTCTATGTCCAAACGTC
>JBKJRG010000636.1:0-5648 GCA_046594805.1 Opitutaceae bacterium
CCAGCAGCCGCGGATCGGCCCCGCTGGTCCCGGGCGGCTGCGCGGACTTGAGCGTGAGGGTCGAAACACCGGGCGGCACAGAGACGCGCACGAACTGGATGGTCTTGCGCTCACCACCGAGCCGAACCAAGGGAGTCGCGTGCTCGCCCGCGGTAACGATCGAGAGGTCGCGATCACCCAGGCTCCAGCCATCCAGGGAAACCACCACCGGCGTGGGTGTGCTCTGCGGGTTCACGATCCGCAGCGTGGCATCGCCTCGGGTCCAGCGCCAGGCCTCGCCCGTCGGGAGAGAGAATTCTTCCGGATGCCAGCCGTCACCGAGTGCGGCTCGCATGGACCAGGGCAGGGACGCGCGCCCCAGGGTAAATCGCGGCGAGAGCTCACGGGTGCCGTTGAGCGGCTTAACGCGCAGCACGCCGCCCTGGAGATCCCACTCGCCGCGCAGCGGGGTGTTGAGTCGCGCCTCGTAGGTATGCGTCGGAAAATAATGCGGTTTGCGGAGCAGGAAGGCGTTCGCCCATAGCCGCGACCACATGTCGGGCACGAGCAAGTTGAGCGAGTGAACATCAGGCATCGCCTCGATCTTCCGCAGATCGCGCAGCTCGAGGCTGACCCGCAGCGGCGCCGCCTTCAGCGACCGGTACGATTGCGAGAAGGCCTGCGCATGCGCCACCACCAGAAGGACGACCGCCAGCATCGCCCAAGGGCGGCCGCGCTGACCACGCCGGAGCCAGGAAAACCACGCAACGCTGGCCGCCAGGATACCAGGGAAGAAAACGGCAAGAAGTTTGTACGCGTCGTAACTGGCGTTGGTGCCCAGCGTGGCGCCCCGCCACTGGAGATACCCGTAGCCGATCAGCGCCGGCACCGCGAGCGACGTTGCCCGCCAAGCCAGTCCACTTCGTCGTCGCAAGGCCGCCACCACGAGCACCACCAACGCGATCGACAGCGACCACCGCAGTCCCGTCGCGAGTGGAATGAGCAAGGGCGCGTGGCCGACAAAACCCAGCCAACCTTCCGGGCTGAGCGGCGAAACGCGCCACCCAAAATCGTAGCTGCGCAACAACGTCACGCGATCCCACAGGCTGGCGACGCGGTTGAACGCCAACACCCCACATACCGCGAGTGGCGCCAGCATCGCGAGAAGCCATCCGCCCAGCCGACGCCATTGTCTGCGCCAAAGCGCGAGCCCGCCGGCATACGCCACCGCCGGCACCAGGCACACGCCCACGATGAAATTGTAGCTCCCCAGCACGAGCCAGTAGGCGAGGACCAGCAGGCCCGCAAAATCCAGGGCACGCCGGACCGTGATCGGCCCGCGCCACAGGGCAAACCCCGCCCACGTGATCAGCGCGATGCCCTGAGCCGCGAGGAGCTGGCTCGGTGCCACCTGCTCAACCGCATACCAGGTGACCGGACTGATCCCATACAGCACCGCCACCAGCAGGCTCGCCCGACGCGAGAGTCGCATCAACGCCCGCGCCACCCAAAAGACCACCGGCACCGATCCCGCCAGGATGAGCATCGTCAGCAGGCTCGTGAGTTCGTGCGGCGCACAGTGCAGAATCGTCCCGTTTAACGCGATCAACGCCGACGGCGTGAAATGATTTATCCGGAGCCAGTAATCGAAAAAATTGTCGACGGAGTGCACGCTGACGACCTCGGTCAGCCCGATGAACCCGCTGCGGTCGGAGCGGGCGAATTCCATCAGCACCCGCGCGCCGCCGGCGTAATCGGCGGCGTCGCAGCTCCCCAGCGAGACGGTCGTGAGCCCGCGCGACGACTGCGCCAGCGGCAGCACGAGCAGGAACAGGCAGCCGAGGGTCGCCGCCGCCACCCCGCCAAAGCGCCGGAGCTGAAGCCAGCCTGCCCTGAGCCCGCCCCGCCGGCGCAAGGCCAGGACCAGCAGCACCACGGGCACGATTTCGCTGGCCCAGCCATATTGGTCCGTCCCGCGCAAATTCGCGTGCGCCCCGGCCCACACCACCGCCGACTGCAATGCCAGCCCGACCGGCATGACCACGACCGGCCAGAATCGCCGCCACCGCGCCGGCATCACGAGCATCGCGCCGCCGAGACCCCAGAAAAAAACGTGCCCCAGCAGGGCAAACGCGACGGCGAAAAAGATCATGAACCGCCCCCATGGTTCCGAGTCTCCCCGCCGGAGCAAATTCATTTCCCGACCAAGGGCGGGGGCCCTTGGAGTGTACCGGGCATCCTGCCGGATGTTACGCAAGTGTCTAGCCTGTCTGGATGTCCCGGCCGCAGGCGGGGTCGCTGCGCCAGGGTCACACCGTCGCACAACGCCTTCGTGAGGTCTCCTCCCTACGAAGTGACCGCAACCGACTCCATGCAACTTTCACCCTCTGCCTTCGTCATCTTCGTACCTGCATGCAGATTTCTCCGCCGTTGGCTTTCGCCGTGTTTCTGGCCATCCTATCGACCGGCGTCCGCGGCGCCGAGGACGCCAGCCTGACGCTGACCGGTGCGTCCGGGGCGTCCCTCCGTTTCGCCCAGCGGGATGAAACCTGGCGCTGGACGGGATTGATGACCCCGAACTCGCCGGGCGAATTCGTCATCAACGAAGAAAAAACTCCCTTGATCGTCGCCGGAGCTGACGACGTGCTCGTGCCGGCCTGGACGCTGGTGGAGCGGGACGCGACGAAGCTGGTTTTCGAACAGGATGCGCGCTCCGCCGAACTGCGCGTGCGACGCGTTTTTTCGTTCGGTCCGGCGCGCAATGTGGTCCGGGTGGAGACTTGGGTCCGGAGCAACGCATCCGGCAAGGTGCTCACGCGGGCGGGCCTCCTCGATCTGCGGGTGGACGGCGAGGCGTTTCGCGAGACCGGCGACGCGCCGGCATCCTTTCCCCTTTTTGGCCGTTCGCTTTTCGCGGGCATCGAACACGTCTCCGGCGTATGCCGCACCGATGGCGACTCGGTCCGCCTGTGGCAGACCCCGCACCTCAAGATCGGCGAGACGTGGCAGTTTGTGGCGGCGGCGGTCATTGGCTGGCCGGTCGTCAGCGACTGCAGTCTCATCACCGGCGAAGGACGCATCCGCGAGGCGTTCCTGCAGTATCTCGACCCGATCCGCATCAAGCCCGTCGATTTCGAGCTGCACACGAACACCTGGTGGTCCCTGCCGGTGCCCTTCGCGGAGCAGGATGTGCTGCGGCACATCGAGCTGCTGAAAAAAGGTTTTTTCGATCGCACCGGGATGTTTTTCGATTCGTTCGCCTTGGACCTGGGCTGGTCGGATCGCCGCAGCATCTGGCGCGTGGACGCGAGGCGTTTTCCGAACGAGCTCCGCACCATCAATGAACGGCTGGCCGCGGTGAATTCGCGCCTCGGGCTCTGGATCTCACCCGGCAGCGCGTACCCGCCGGGCCTGGACAATGCCTGGCTGGAGGCGAGCGGCTATGAACTTACGCCGTCCGGCGACCCGACCGATGTGGTCCCGCGCGTGGCGTGTTTCGCACTCGGCGGCCGTTACCAGACCGAGGTGAAGGAGAACCTGCTGAAGCACGCCCGCGACTACGGCCTCCGTCATGTGAAACTGGATTTCATGGCTCATTCGTGCGACGTCGCCGCCCACGGTCACCCAGTCGGCTTCGATTCGTTTCACGCGATCGATGCCGGCCTGGCCGACGTGCTGGACAGCCTGCGCGCGGTGAATCCGGCGATGGCGCTCGAGCCGTTGTGCGCGGGCTATCCGCCGAGCCCATGGTGGGTCACCAAGACGCCGTACGTCCTCGGTCCCTTTGGCGACGACGTGCCCTATGGCCGCGTGCCGAGTCCGGACTGGATGGAATCGCTCATCACGGCGCGCGACATCGCCTACCGCGCCGATCAAGAACGGTGGATCATGCCGACACAGGCGCTGGAGACCATCGACATCGTGGTGCAGAGTCCCGGTGATTTTGAGAACCTCGCCGTCATGGCCATCGGCCGCGGTCGCAGGTTCATTTCCACCTACCTCAAGCCCGAGCTGATGAGGGAAAAGAACTGGGACTTTCTCGCCGCGCTGATGAGGTGGGCGCGCGCGAACAAACAATTCCTCGGCAACGCCCAGATGATTGGCGGCCAGCCGGAGAAGCGCGAGGCCTACGGCTACATGTTTCACCACGCCGACAAGGACATCTACTGCCTGCGCAACCCCTGGATGGAGGAGCGCACGATCGAGTTGCCGGTGTGTGCATCCATCCGCGAAACACGCGACGTGCGGATGATTTATCCCCGGCGGGAAGTCGCGGCGCGCATCCTGCCCGGCGGTGATCGACCGCGCATCGTCCTCGCGCCCTATGAGACGATCATGCTGGAAACGGTGCCGAGCGATGGCGCATTGCTTGCCCGCGCACAACCCGCGCGACCGGAGGCCGTGCGCACGCCCGGGGAGCCCATCGTCGAGGCCATTGCGACGGCCAATTCGGAACGGGCACGCACCCTCTCTTATTCCTGGGAGGGCTCGCTGACCGTGCCGGAGGACGCGATCGGGGCCGAACTTGCCATCCTGATCGAAGGCACTCCGCAGGTGGAGAACACCGCCTGCACCGTGGCCCTATCCGGGCGCGCCGTGACTTTGCGCCGGGGCGGCAGCGCGGGCCAGTTCGGCGCCGCGGGCTCGCCGTCCCCCGAGAACTGGACATGGTTTTTCGCGCCGCTGGCTGCCGGCGAGCATAACATCAAGATCGCTCTCGATGTCCCGCTGGAGAACGCCGCCATCGGCGTCTACCTGCGAGGTGTGACCTTGGCCGAGCAAGGTGCCGTGCCGACGGAAGGCGCGCCGTTCCCAGTGTCCCGGCCGGATCAACGAGCCTGGTCGCAGACGCTGCTCCCGCTGAAGAAATATGCGACCGATGTATTGGCGAAAGGCACGGAGCCGCTCAGGGACTAACTGGTCGCGACCATCGACCAAGGCGTGCCGGTACGTCGCCTCAGATTCCGGAAGCAGAGCGGCCACGATCGGCGCTGAACGATGGACGCAGGGCAGGGTGGTTCGTGCGCACGGTCGCCTGCAGCTTGCGAGCCACGGCAAACACCGAGGAACCCCAGGCCCACTGGCCGCCGGCCCTGAGCCACGTGTGCTCTACCGCCATCATGCCGCTCAACATCGCGTCGATCACGACGGGATATTCCTTCACGTCACTCGTGTCGCCCCTCGAGCGAAACACTTTTCGCTTGGCCCAAATCAATGGGAAGGGCAGCGCGTTCCAGTGCGTCAGCCGCCGCGCCGTAAAGCCCGCGTCCTGCAGGAGCGCGGCGACTTCCGGCCGGGTATAGCGGTGCTTGGTCTGCACAGTGTCATCGTGATACGACCACAGCCACATGTAGGCCGGCACGTTGATCACCAGCACACCGCCCGGCCGCAAGACCCGGAAAAACTCCGCCATCGCTTCCGCCGGCTCGTCGATCTGGCAAATCACGTCGGCCGACACGACCGCATCGAAGCTCGCGTCCTCAAACGGCAGCGCGGTGATCGAAGCCTGGCGAATGTCGACCTCAGGACCGCAACGCTGGCGCGCCAGCTCACAGGCCAGCGGCATGAAGTCGATGCCACTCCAGCGCGCGTCCGGCTGCTGCTGGCGGGCGCGCAGGAGCAGCCCGCCCGTGCCACACCCCGCATCGAGCACGTCCGCGCGGGATCGC
>JBKJRG010000048.1:0-5629 GCA_046594805.1 Opitutaceae bacterium
AATGAAACGCGGAGGATGACCAGTGCACCCGGCTGCCCGCCAGCGCGCCTTTCACCCCGGCCTCGTAATTCCAGACCAGCTCCTCGCGCGCGGACGACGTCGAGGTGGAGTCGACCAGCACACTCTGCGGCCGGCGTCCGCGCGCGACCCCGGCGTAGGCGTTGAGGGTCTTGTTCACTTCGAATTTTCCGATCAGCCGGCCGTCCCAGCTCGTGGCGGAGTCGCTCGCCTCGCGGCGGCCCGTGGTCGGCAGATACGGGTACCCCGGGATCGCGTTGACGATGAAACCGAGGGTTGGCGGCGTGCTGTTGCTGGCTGCGTAGCCGGCCGTGGTTGTTTCGCGCGTGAGGCGCAGGCCGGCCGTCAACTCTAGCCGGTCGGTTGCGCGCCACGTGCCATCGAGGAAAACGTCGAAGGCCCGCGTGGAGCCGGATTGCGTGTACTCGTCCACCCGGTACGGCCGCAGGGGTGCGCCCGCGAGTCCGGACAGCGCGCGAAGTTGCGCGGGCAGGGCGGGATTGTTGAAGGCGGCAAAGGTGAGTGGCAGCGTCGCCTGCGGGATGAACGGGTGCGCGGCCGGCACCGCGAAATTGACCAGGGCCGCCGGCAGGCCGGCGCCCACCAGGCCATCACGAAAGGAGCCGGCCAGGAACGGCCAAAGCTGACGTTCGTCCGTGTAGAAGGGCACCCGTGCTTCACCCCGCTCGTGGAAGTAACCGACTCCGGCGAATCCGGTGAACCGGCCACCCGCATCGAAATTCACCCGCAGCTCCTGGCTGAATTGCCGCCCACGTGCATCCTCGGCAAACTCGAGCAGGTAAAGGCGGGAGCCATCGGCGTCGAAGTTCTCGACCGAGTCGTACTCCCGCCAGCCCGTGATACTCGTGAGGGCCCAGCTCCGGTTGATCTCGTGCGCCACGATGGCCGTGACACCGCCGACCGTGCGATCGATCCCCAAAGCGCGTCCGCGATTCAACTCGGCGGCCGCGAAGGGACTGGTGTTGCCGGTGGATGTCGGGATTACCCCGCTCTTGAAAGCGACTCCGGGCGGGGTGTCGTGTTGCCAATTCGCGATCACGTCGACCGTGGTTTGCGGGGCCGGCTGCCAGCGCAGCGCGCCACGCAGGGCGAGCGTGTCCTTGCCATTAAGCGAGGAGCCGTCCGCCAGATTCTCGATCACCCCGTCGTGCTGCCGCCAGGCCAAGGCGAAGCGGCCGAACAACTGGTCGGCCACGAGCGGGGCGTTCACATACCCGGAGGCGCGCCGCTCGTCATGATTGCCAAAACCGGCGGCAAACGTCCCGGAGCGTTCGTTTTTGGCCTTGTTCTGCACGAGGGAAATGGCGCCGATTTCAGCGCCGCGCCCGAAGAGGGTGCCTTGCGGGCCCTTTACCACTTCGACCCGTTCCAAGTCATGCAATTCGACCACGCTGGCGCGCGAGCGGCTGATGGAGACGCCGTCCTGGAAAATCGAGATGCGCGTCTCGCGTCGCGGGTCCCCGCTGTCGGTGGTGATGCCGCGCAGATTGATGCCGGGATTGTTGGGCGACTGCTCCTGGACGAACAGGCCGGGCACGAGCGGCGCGAGGCTCTTGAAGTCCGTGACACCGGCGCGCTCGAGGAATGTGCCGGAGTAGGCCGTGATGGGCACCGGCACGTCCGTGATGGCCTGCACCCGCTTCTGGGCGGTGACCTGGATTTGTTCGAGCTGCACAATCTCCTGCGCGACGAGCGCCGGAGCGAGGGCGGGCCACGCGGCCCGGAGGAGGATTGAGGCGATGGATTTCATGGGAGAAAGACGCGACCCGCCCCCGCAGAGGGTGGACGGCAACGGCGCAGGATTCGTCGGCATGGCGTGAACGTAGTTGAATCCCCGCTGCCGGACATCGGGCGCCGCCTCCCCATCCGCCTCTCAGGGTTCTTCCTACCGCCCGATCGCTGCCCCCGCGCCGACCCGGACCAGCATCGATCGCCTCGCGCCACTCCCGGCCGAAGTGTCACTTATTACGTGACACTTTTCCAAGGGTTACCTGCTGGCAATGCCAGTGCTCGAACCCCTTATAGTAGGGATACTTTCTATATCAAGGCGTTGGTCGGGCCACGTCGAACGATCTGAAGGTGTCACTTATTAAGTGACACTTTACACCGCGGCTGGGATGGAGCGGAGGGCCGCGACGCGGGGGATCGCGCGGAAGCGCTGGCGGCCAGGGGCACTTCACGCTTGCCGGCTTGGGCGGGGACCGTGCTTGCTGGTGAGATGGAAGCCCCCCAGCACGGCCATCCGCGGCTTAGGGTTGCCGTGGCCGAAGATCATCCGGTCGTGCGGCAGGGGCTGGCCAACCTGCTGGGCAACGAAGGCGGTTTTGACGTGACCGGCCAGGTGGGCGCGGCCCGGGAATTGCGCGCGCTGGTAGAAGCGAATCCGCCGCAGGTGCTGGTGATGGATCTCATGCTCGGCGACCAGGATGGGCTCGCCTTGATCAAGGACCTTGCGGCCCTGGTCCCGGCGTTGCGCATCGTCGTGTTTTCACTCCACGCGGAGGATGTGTACGCGGAACGCTGCCTGCGGGCGGGCGCGCACGGTTACGTGATGAAGCGCGAACCGGTCGAGGTGCTTTTTCGCGCCGTCCGCCAGGTCTGCGAAGGCGGGATTGCGATCTCGCCGCGGGTTTCCGCCACCCTGCTCGGCGGGCTCACGGGCGCTGCGCGCAAGCCGGCGGGCGCCGCGTCCCAGCTCACCGACCGGGAACTCCAGGTGTTTCGGCTGATCGGGCATGCGTATTCATCCCGTGAAGTCGCCGAAAAACTGGGGGTCAGCCTGAAAACGATCGAGGCGCACAGGGAGAACATTAAAAACAAACTGGGCTTGGAGTCGGGGGCCGCGTTGGTGACGCGGGCCGCCCTTTGGGTACGAGACGATGAGAGCGTCTGAATGTAGCGGCAGGCGCCGCTGCCTGCCGACCGATTCCGTCCGCAGGGACGCTGTGGTTATGCCCGCCACGGAACGCGGCGCACCGCTAGGAAGAACCCCTAGCCTGCCCTAGGCGCGCGTCCCCGATGCAGCGCCTGCCACCCGCCGTCTAGACTTTCACCGCCATGCCGTTCAGCGCCTATTACAGCTTCCTGGGCGGACTGGGCTCACTGATTGCCGCCACGCTGGCCACGGTGCTGTGGCTGACGCCGCGGATCCTGCAACGGCGCGCCGCGAGTTGGTTGATGGGTTCCTGTGTCCTGCGTGCACTGGCTGACGTCCCGGACCTGCTGCAAAGCGCGTCCGACTCGATGCTGATCGCGCACGACGTCCAGTCGATCTTCGCCTTGCTGGCGATGATTTCACTCGGGGAAGCCGCGCGTTGTGCCGCGCTGTCGGAAAGTCGCCGGCCCGCCTCCCCCTGGCTGTACCTCGCGGTGGGCGCCGCGAGCGTGTCCTGCCTGGCCGTGCGAATCGGACCGCCGGAAGTGGCGGAGGCGATGGGCACGGGCGGCGTGGTGTTGATTCTAGCGGTGCCGGGCTTCCTCGGAACCTACGGCGTGGCGGCGTTGTGGCGGGTTTTGCGGCATGAGCCCGCGCTGCGGCGCCGTGTGGCGCTCTGCGGCGGAGTGCTGGTGTTCGCACTCGGCAATCTTTTCGCCTTCTGGTATTCCCCGGGGGAGCGCGGGATCGGCTGCGCGCTGCTGACGTGGATTGGGGTGGTCGGCGTCAGCGCGGCCGTTCTCCTGCAAAAGGAATTCCGGCACCGCGTGGCGCTGGGTTTTGCCGCCGGCCTGGTGGTGGCCCCGTTCGCCGCGCCGCTGGTGGCGGAATTGAACACGCGACGCGTCGCAGCCGCGCTCGAGTCCCGCGCCCTCGCCAACGTGGTGGAGCAGGCCCGCCGCCTGGAGGCGGCGCCGCCGGACCTTTTCGATCCCACTCGTTCGGCCGAGGTCTCGGCCCGGCTCGACCGGCTGCGCGCCGTGATTCGGCAGCAAAACCCCGCGTCGCGCGACGCCTACATCTGGGTCCTGCGTAATGGCCGCCGGGTCCGTTCCGGGTCTTTCAACTCCGAAGATTCGCCGGCTGATTCCGTGCGCGACTCCCGATCGCGGAAGTCCAATCTCCAAATCGCGGCCAAGGGTGTCGCCTTCTTTGAAAACCAGATTCGAGCAGATGGCGGCGGCTTCGTGGCCGCCCACGCCCCGACCCGCACCCGCTCGGGCGGAACGTTCGATGCTTGGCTGGCGATTGAATACCCCGCCGCCATCTGGACCCTCCAACTCGACAACGCCCGTCGGAATGGCGCTTCGCTCGTCGCGATGTTCGCGGTATTCGCGGCCGTGGGCATGGGTTTGATGTGCCGTCACGCTGCCGAGACGGCCCGGCAGCGCCGGCTCGAACGCACCGAGGTCGCAGACCGGGCCAAGAGCGAATTTATCGCCTTCCTCAGCCACGAGCTGCGCACACCCATGCAATCGATCCTGGGTCGCACTGAATTGCTGCGCCAGGCCGGCGTCACGCCCGAGCAATCCCGGCACATCGGCGCAATGGAACGGGAGGGTGCCATCCTGCTCCGGCTGGTGACCGACCTGCTGGACTTGGGCACGATTGATGCCGGCCGGCTCCAGTTGCGGCCAACGGATCTTTCGCTCCGCGCCCTGCTCGACACCGTGATCGATGCGGCACGCGGGCGGGCGGCGGCGAAAGACATCGCGCTGCGACTGGAGACCGCGCCGGACGTCCCAGACGCGTTGCAGGCCGATGACGCCCGGGTCCGCCAGATCCTCTCGAACCTGGTGGGCAATGCGCTGAAATACACCGAGCGTGGCGAGGTGCGGCTGGGCGTGATGCTGGAGCCGGGCACTTCGCCCAAAGAGGAGCAAGTCGCCTTGGTTTTCACCGTCGCTGATACCGGACCCGGGTTGCCGCCGGAGAGAATCGAGGAGCTCTTCACCCTTTTCACCCGCTTCGACGCCGGTGACACCTACCGACGCGAAGGCACCGGCGTGGGGCTGGCGCTGGTACGGCGACTCTGTGAGTTCATGGGCGGAAGCGTCCACGCGGAAAACCGCCCCGGCGGCGGTGCACTGTTCACGGTGCGATTGCACTTTCCCCGGGCGAAGTCGCCGGTGGCCGCGATTTCCGCCGATCCCGCGATGCAATCCCCCACCCGCGCCGGGGCGTTCGGCCGGCGCGCGCTCGTCATCGACGACAATCCCGCCGTGTGCGACTGGTTGCGCGATGCGCTGCAAGCCACGGGCTTCGATGTCACCACCGCGGGGAATGGCGATGCGGCACTGGAGGCGGCCGCGTTGAATTTCTTCCACGTGGCGCTGGTGGACATAAACCTCCCGGGCCGCGACGGCATCGCGGTGGCGCGGGAATTGCGCCGCCACCAGCCTTCCATGCGGATCGTGGTCTGCTCGGCCGAGGCTTTCGCGGTGACGCGGGAAGCGGCACTGGCCGCCGGCATGGATGCGTACCTGACCAAGCCAGTCTCGCTCGCGGAACTCGCGCGGGCGGTGGGCACGGCGAGCGACGGCTTCGGGTCGGCGGATATCTTCGCGCGGATTCAATCCCCCGATACCAGCGCCCGCGTGCGCAACCGGCTGGTGGAAGAATGGCCGAAGTTGCGCAGCCAAGCCGTCCGCGCCC
>JBKJRG010000238.1:0-11034 GCA_046594805.1 Opitutaceae bacterium
CAGATCGTGCAGTCGGCGATGGAGGATTTGCGGCTGCGGAATTACGCCGATCTCAAGGCCTATGCGGCGCAGACCCAGCCGGTCGATTTTGCCGCGCTGCTGTCGAGCGAGCGCTTCTCCTCCAATTTCACGCAGGGTTTCGCCCTCAATGCCCAATTCACCACCCTCGTGGCATCCGCCGCTCAACAGTACGGAAAAATTTTCGTGACGATCACGGTGAGCTGGACCGAGAACCAAGTGACCTATACCCGCAAAATCATGACCTATTTCGGGGAAAAGGGCCTTAGCGATTACTACTATGTCGGCTGGGCGGCCTAAACCCCGCTCCGCGTCCACGGGCTTCTCGCTCGTCGAGCTGCTGGTCTCGCTCACGCTGATCATGCTGCTCACGCTGGCCTTGCTCACGTCGTATCTCTTCATCGTGCGCGGCGATCGTTCCCTGCAGAATTACGGCGAAATGAATGCCCAGGCGCGCAAGCTCCTCGAGCAACTGGGCCAGGACCTCCGCTCCGCCACCGACGTCTCCAATTTCACCGCGACAAACCTAATCCTCGCGCTGCCCACCAACCTGGCCAGCACCACGACGCAGTTTGTCACGTGGACCTTCGATTCCGCGACCGCCACCGTCACGCGGCAGGATTCGAGCGGCACGCAGACCTACGCGCGCGACGTGCACACGTTCGCCTTCTATTACGCCAACGGCAGCAACATCCAGACGACCAGCCTGGTCGAGGTGAAACAGGTCCAGCTCAGCCTGCGCCTCCTTCGTCTCGTCGCCTCCGCGGTCACTTCCGAATATGTCATTTCTGCGCAATTCACGATGCGCGCCAAATCCACGGCGTACTGAACAAGGCAGCGCGGTCATCACCGTGCTGATCCTGGCGGCGGTCACCGCGTTGGTTGCATCGAGCTTCCTCTTTCGCGCCACGCAGGAAGCCAAGCTGGCCACGCGTTCACTCTATCAGTCGGTCGCGTTGAATCTCGCCGAGGCCGGGATCGAAGAGGGCATCTATGCCGCCAATATTTCCTATTCCGCCAACCCCTCGGCCTTTTACGCCTACGCTCCGAACGTCTCCGGATTTTCTTCGGCCAACGGCTGGTCTCTCATCAGCGGCACGACGGCCGACTACACCAAAACCATCACCGGCTTCGCTTACCCCCAAGGCACGGGCACCGTTTATATCCGGGTGGACTCCGCCTCCTCCCTGACTCCGGTGGTGACGGCGGCGGGCGTCATCACGATTCCCAATCAACCTTCGGTGTTGAAGCAACTCCGCGTGGCGGCGGGCCGGCGGCGGCTCTGGTCCAATGCCATGGTCGTGAAATCGACGCTGACTTTCTCCGGCAATGCCACCGTCGACAGTTACGATTCCACTCTCGGCGTGCCGAATGCGGCGACGAACAAGACGGACCAAGCCACCGTCGCGACCATCAGCACGGCCATGGATCCCCTGACCATCGGCAGCAACGTCATCATCTATGGCTATGTCGCCACGGGTGCCCTTGACCCGGTGATCGGTCCCGGCGGTCGGGTCTATGGCGCCACCACCCCAGTGGGCACGGCGGTGGATACCAGCCGGGTCCGGCACGATTTCACTGCCAATCTTCCGGATGCGAACGCTCCCTCGGAATCGGGCACCTCCCTCGGCCCCGTCAGTGCCACCACGGTCCTGCCCCGTGCCGGCGATCTGCCCGGCGCCAACGGGCGCTATTTGTACCGAGCTGCCAGCCTTAGCCTGGCCGGCACCGATACCTTCACGGTGCTTGGGCCCGTCGACATCATCGTTAGCAGCAGCATTTCCATCTCGGGCAATGCCTCCATCACTGTGGGCGGCGCGGGAGCGACAAATCCGTCGATGAACATTTACAGCGACGGGACGATTAACATCGCGGGCAATGGCATGAGCAACCTGACGAATCTGCCGGCCAATTCCTCGATCTGGGGCACAGGCGCTTCTCTCTCGACCCAGTCGATATCGATTGCGGGCAACGGCAGCTTCACCGGCACCATCTACGCGCCGAACGCCGACCTGACCATGACCGGCAACGGCGCCAACATGGGCGCGATCATTGCGAAGACGGCCAGCGTGGGCGGCAACGGCAAGTTTCACTACGACACCCAGCTCGCCAATCTCACCTCCGATCCGGCGTTTAGACCCACGTCGTGGACCGAGCTCGTCTTCGCATCCGGCAGCAGCAGTGTATTCAAGCGCGACAACCGGGCACCCTTCGCGGGCTTGTTCTAGGAATAGCTCACGCGAAGCCGCACGCTTCACGCGTAGTTTGGAGTTTGGAGTTTTGGGTTCGAACAAGCCCTTGAGCTTTTGCCGGGTATCCGGGCTTCTGATTCCCATTAGCAGCATGTCCAGACCATGCCGAATCGATCCCATTGCAATAAAGCGCGCTCGCGCCGCTGTGGCGCGAGCGCAAGACGCCGACGAACTCAGATGCGCGCAAGCGATTCTCTTGCCGGCCTTGACCGGCGCTACGTTGGAAGAAACCGCGGCGCTGCTTGGCGTGGGTCGAGCCAGTGTTCCGCGATTGCAGGCGCGGTTTCGACAACGAAGCGTTGCGGTCAAAGTCGCGCCCAGGAATTGGGGCGGTCGGCGACGCGCGCTCTTGACCTGGAAGGAAGAGGAGAAGTTTTTGGCCCCTTGGGTGGAACAGGCCCGGGAGGGGAGAATGCTGGTCGTGTCCTCGTTACGAGCGGCCTTCGCCCAAAATGTCGGCCGACCGGTGGCGGCGACCGTCGTATATCGGATGTTGGAGCGCCATGGCTGGCGCAAGGTCGCGCCGGACACCCGGCACCCGGCCGCCGATCCGAAGGCGCAGGAAAACTGGAAAAAAAACTCCCGCAAGTGCTGGCAGATCTCCTCGGCGCCGAACCCGTAATCGCGTGTTCGACGATATGTCTGGTGTCGTGCATCAACTTGAAAATGGCCTGCCGCGGTTAGCAGCCGATACGAAGCGACTGCAAAGTATCGCAGGCTGGCCTTGGATTATTAGTCTCAACTTGAAAGCTAACTAGAATGAATTATTCCGAACGTGACGCGGCGCATCTCCATTTTACGGGGGTCGTTAATAAAATCCAAAAAGAAAGCGATCGCTGAAGCCGGGGCGCCCCCGCCCCGGGGTTTGCTTCCGATGGGTCGTCAGCTCTGCCACTCCCGTCCGGTACCAACATCGGGATACGACTTTCACGTTCTGATTTCATTCATGTGATAACGCACTAGGCCAGGTCGCTGGCTGGTTCGTTCCCCCTCGACGAACGCGCAAACCCTAATTTCCGACCGCCTTTGGCGCTGAACGCCACGGCGGCGAGTTTCCGCTCCCCGGGAGCTAATGACTGTCCTTACCCGCGCGGCGCCGGGTCCGAGCGAAAGAAGGACGCGGTAATTCATGGAGTTCTATCGATTAGAAGTCCTGTTCTGCGTCACGGTCTGCCACTAAAGACTCGCGGGGGGCAATGTGGCCGGACACAAACCACCCAAGTTCAAATACCAAATCCCTGGCGGCGGGTCTATCTTCGCTCCCTCCGCAACTTACACTACCCTATGAACGTCCGTGCCCCCCTTAAATGGGCCGCCACTGCTTTGGCGGCCTCGATTCCCTCGGCCCTTCGCGCCAGCGAAGCCGATATCAAGATCCCGGACCTGAGCCAGGTCAGCTTCTTCAACGGCTCGCTCAGCGGCATGACCGTGCTGATGATTGGCCTTGTGGTCTGCGCCCTCGGGGTCGTCTACGGTTGGATGCAGTACATCCAGACGCGCAACCTGCCCGTGCACGCCTCCATGGCCGCCGTCTCTCAAATCATCTGGGAAACGTGCAAAACCTACCTCTTCCAGCAGGGAAAATTCCTGGCCGCGCTGTGGGTCCTCATCGCGATCTGCATGACGTATTACTTCGGCGTGCTGTCGCACAACTCGCCGGGCCACGTCGTCATCATCCTCCTCGCCTCCGTGCTCGGCATCCTGGGCAGTTACGGCGTCGCCTGGTTTGGCATCCGGATCAACACGGTGGCGAATTCCCGCGCCGCTTTCTCCGCGCTGAAGGGCAATCCCCTCGCCACCCTGCTGATCCCGCTCAAGTCCGGCATGAGCGTCGGTCTCGTCCTGGTCGCGATCGAGCTGTTCTTCATGATCTGCATCCTGCGGTTCCTGCCGTCGGATCTGTCCGGGCCGTGCTTCATCGGCTTCGCGATCGGTGAATCGCTCGGCGCGTCTGCCCTCCGCATCTGCGGCGGCATCTTCACCAAGATCGCCGACATTGGCGCCGACCTGATGAAGATTGTCTTCAATCTCCCCGAGGACGATCCGCGCAACCCCGGTGTCATCGCTGACTGCACGGGCGACAACGCGGGCGATTCCGTCGGCCCGACCGCCGATGGTTTCGAGACCTACGGCGTCACCGGCGTCGCGCTCATCGCCTTCCTCGCGATCGCATTGGCCGCGAGCCCCGCGCTCTGTGCCGTCCTCATCGTGTGGCTCTTCGCCATGCGCATCCTGATGGTGATCACCTCACTCGTCAGTTATTGGCTGAACGACATCATCAGCCGCGCCGTCTGGAGTAACGCGAAGGATTTCAATCTCGAGCATCCGCTGACCAACCTGGTCTGGATCACCTCCCTCGTCTCGATCGCCGTCACCTACGCCGCGAGTTACTTCCTGCTCGCGCCGCTGCCCGGTCACGCCGGCCTCTGGTGGGTGCTCTCGACGATCATTTCGCTCGGCACGATCGCGGGCGCGTTGATCCCCGAATTCACGAAAATTTTCACCTCGACCGAGAGCCGCCACGTGAAGGAAGTGGTCACTTCGTCCCGGCAGGGCGGCGCGTCACTCAACATCCTCTCCGGTCTCGTGGCGGGTAACTTCTCCGCATTCTGGACCGGCCTCTGTATTCTCGTCCTCATGGCGGGCGCGTATTATTTTTCCGGGCACGCCGCCGTGCAGGCCATGATGCCGGCCGAGTTCCGGTTCGCCGCGCCGATTTTTGCCTTCGGCCTGGTGGCCTTTGGCTTCCTCGGCATGGGCCCGGTCACCATTGCGGTCGATTCGTTCGGCCCGGTCACCGACAACGCCCAGTCCGTCTATGAGCTTTCCCAAATCGAGGCCAAACCCGGCATCGCCGCCGAGATTCAGCGCGACTTCGGTTTCAAGCCCGACTTCGAGGGCGCCAAGCACCAGCTCGAGAAGGGCGATGGCGCCGGCAACACCTTCAAGGCCACCGCCAAGCCCGTGCTGATCGGCACCGCTGTCGTCGGCGCGACCACGATGGTCTTTGGCATCATCATGATGTTGCAGGCGCACTACCGTGGCATCGATCCGAGCTTCAACGTCCTGGAGCGTCTTTCGCTCGTTCACCCCGAGGCGCTCATGGGTTTGTTGATGGGCGGCGCGGTGATCTACTGGTTCACCGGCGCGAGCATGCAGGCCGTGGTCACGGGCGCGTATCGCGCGGTGGTCTACATCAAGGACAACATGAAACTCGATGCCGCGACCGCCTCGACCGAGGCGTCGAAAGAAGTGGTCCGGATCTGCACCCAGTATGCGCAGAAGGGCATGATCAACATCTTCGTTGTCATCTTCTGCTTCAGCCTATCCCTCGCGTTCTTCGATCCATTCTTCTTCATCGGCTATCTGATCGGCATGGCCTTCTTCGGCCTTTTCCAGGCCATCTTCATGGCCAACGCCGGCGGCGCCTGGGACAACGCGAAGAAAATCGTCGAGGTCGAGCTGAAGATGAAGAATACGCCCTTGCACGCCGCCACCGTGGTCGGCGACACCGTGGGCGATCCCTTCAAGGACACCTCGTCGGTCTCACTCAACCCGGTGATTAAATTCACCACGCTCTTCGGCCTGCTTGCGGTTGAAATCGCGGTCAAGATGGAGGCCAGCCTCAAGCTCGGGCTCGGTGCCGTGATTTTCGCCATCGCCCTGGTCTTCGTCTACCGCAGTTTTTATTGCATGCGGATCCCGGTGAATCCCGGCGATGCCGACGTCGCGCCGCACCAGTTGCACAAAGGATAGGCGCACGCGGCATCCGTCCAAGGTGGGGCCTGCTCTCCGAGCGGGCCTGGGTTCCAGCGTGCGCTTTCACATTGCAGCCACGAATCCGCATCAACCCAAGCCGGCTCGGAGAGCCGGCTCCACCCTCGACCGTGCACCGCTACTTCACCGTGTCCGCACTCGCCGCCTCGGGCCAGACCTCGCGGATGTAACGTTGGATCTCCGTCAGCACGGCCCGGATGAGCGGCGTCGGCGCGCCGTGCCAGAGCGCGACCAGTTCGACGGGCTCGAAACCATCCAGCGGCAGCACGCGCACCAGCGGATGTTTCACCACCGCGGGCACAGCGATGTTGACCCCGACGCCGTCTCCATTCGCCACATACTGGGTAATCAATTCCATCGAGCTCGCCTCGATCGCCGCCGGCCACTCGACCCCGCGCTGCTTGAGCCCGCGCTGGAACTGCAGGCTGAGGCTCTCGGTCGGCGGCAGGCTGATGAGCGGCACGGTCGGTTTGCCCTTCGACCAGAGTTCATCGGCCGCGGTGATTTTGGACCTCCGGTGCACCAGCATCACGAGCGGCAGCCGCACCAGCCGCAGGCAGCGAATCCGCGCCGGCGGCCGCGTCCGGAGCGGGATTAATGCGAGGTCGATTTCGCGATTGTGCAGCCAGGCCTCCAGCTCCGGTTGAAAGCCCGAGCGCAGCCCCAGCCGCAAATCGGGATGATCCTGACGCACGTGCTGGATCACCGCCGGCAGATGGTCACGCAGGACAAGCTCCGAGGCGCCGATGCGCAATTGCGGCGCGACCTTCCGCCGCAGGCGCACGCCGACCGCATCCAGGTTGTCGAAAAACGGGCGCACGAACGCGAGCAGCTCCTGCCCCTGCGCGGTCAATTTGAACGGCTGCCGGATGAACAGCTTCAGCCCCAGATCCTCCTCGAGCAGCAGGATCTGCTCGCTGACCGCCGGTTGCTGAATGCCATACGGCATGTGGCGCACCGCGGCGCTGATCCCACCGTGCCGCGCGACGTAATAGAAGAGCTCCAGGTGATGGATGTTCACGTCGCGCCCGCAGCGTGATGGCTTGCCGTCGGCAATGGCAATGGCGTTTGCGGCATCTTGCGGGGGCCGGCGGGCAAACGCACGGGTGATCGAGCGGAACACGGCGGTTGGGAAACCGCCGCTCCGGCGCGACGCGAACGGCTGGGGTTTGGCGGATCGGCGCTTTCCAAGCGCCGTGAGACCGGTCGGAGAATCATAACATCGGCCCGCCCGATGCGGCGTATTGGGTTTATCGATTAACGCCTCGCCCTTGGGAAAGGGTATCCTGTGCGCACCAACCCATGCGCTCCGATCGCCCCAGTTCCACCGCGCGGCTCATCGCCCAGAGTGTCCTGCTTTCCGCGGCGCACCCCACCTTGCATCGGCTGCTCTCGCCGGGAGACGCCGATTGCGTCCGCGCAGTGCTGCAAGCCGCGGGCCGCAACCGCCCGTTCGATATCATCGCCCGGCAACCGTGGGGCGCCCGGTGGCTGTGGCGGATGGAGCGCGCGGTCCTGCCCGGCATCGTGGCCCACTACCTCGCCCGGAAGCGGTGGCTCGATCGCGTGGTGACCCGGCAGCTCCGGGCGGGTGTCCAACAAGTTGTCGTCCTCGGCGCCGGTTTCGACACCCTCGCGTGGCGGCGGCATCGCGCCTCGCCGGCGGTGAAGTTTTTCGAGCTCGATCACCCGGCCACGCAAACGCCCAAACGTCATGCGCTCGTGGGGCGTCAACCGAACCTCACCTTTGTCGCCACGGATTTGGGGCGCGAGCTGCCCTCTGCCGCGCTGCAACGGACACCACAATTCGATCGATTGGCGCCCACGCTTTTCCTGGCCGAGGGGTTGCTCATGTATTTTTCCGGCGAGCGCGTGAACACGCTCCTGCGCGATCTGGGCACGCACCCGAGCGCGGCCCTCGCTTTCAGTTTCATGGAACCCGACCAGGAAGGCCGCGCGGCCTTTCGCGGCGGACGTCGCTGGGTCGACGCTTGGCTGCGCTTGGTACGCGAACCTTTTGGGTGGTCCTTGCCCCGGCTGGAGCTGGCTTCCTTCCTCGCAGGGGTCGGCTGGAAACTCGAAGCCTTTGCTGCCGCCGCGGAACTTCGCGCCGCGATTCTCGCTCCGGCCGGACTCCATCATGTCCCACTTGCCGAAGGCGAATGCCTGGGCACCGCGCTCGCGCTGTCATGAACGATTCGCTGCTGGTCAACGATCTTCATTCCCAGCTCAACGCGACGCGGGTCGACCGCGTGCTGACCCCGAACGGCCGGGACGAACTGGTCGCTGTCGTGCAGCGCGCTCGCGCCGGCGGCGCGCAGCTTTCGGTTTCGGGCGGCCGTCACGCCATGGGCGGCCAGCAGTTCGGCACGGGCAACTGGCTGGTCGACCTGCGCCGGCACGCCGCTATCCGGGATTTCGATCGCGCGCGCGGCCTCATCACCGTGGATGCCGGCATCCAATGGCCGGAATTGATCGCGGGTTACCTCGAGCGGCAACGTCAGCCGATGGACGGACCAGCGTGGGGCATCCGCCAGAAGCAAACGGGCGCGGATCGGCTCACGCTCGGCGGTGCCTTGGCCGCCAACATCCACGGCCGCGGCCTGCGTCAGGCGCCGTTCGCGGAGGACGTGGAAGCCTTCACCTTGATCGACGCGCAGGGCGAGGTGCGACGTTGCAGCCGGACCGAGAACGCCACGCTCTTCCGGCTCGCGATTGGCGGATATGGCATGTTCGGGCTGGTGGCGGATGTCACCCTCCGGCTCACCGCGCGCGTGAAAGTCGAACGGTGCGTAGAGGTGCTCACGCTCGACGAGCTCATGCGCGTGCCCGAGGAATGCGACACGCGCGACTGGCTCTTCGGCGATTTCCAGTTCGCGATCGATGAGAAATCACCGGGTTTCCTTCAGCGCGGCGTGTGCTCGATCTACCGGCAGCTCCCGGACGACGCGGCCATGCCGGAGGTACAGGGACACTTGCGCGCCTCCGACTGGGAGCGGCTGATCTACCTGGCTCACACCGATCGCGCACGGGCCTTCGAGGAGTACGCACGCTACTATCTCTCCACCGATGGGCAGCGCTACTGGAGCGACACCCACCAGCTCAGCAGCTACGTCGACAACTATCACGAAGGGCTGGACCGGAAGCTGGGCGCGACGCATCGCGGCAGCGAAATGATCTCCGAACTCTACGTCCCGCGTCACGCGCTGCGCGCGTTCATGAGCCAGGCGGCGGCGCGGCTGCGGGGCGGCAACGTGCCCGTCATCTACGGCACGATCCGGCTGATCGAGCGCGACACGGAGAGTTTTCTCGCCTGGGCGCGCGAGCCCTGGGCCTGCATCGTGTTCAACCTCCACGTCGACCACACGCCCGCCGGGCTGGTCGCGGCGCAGGCCGCTTTTCGTGATCTGATCGATCTAGCGCTGAACTTGGGGGGTAGTTACTACCTGACGTACCATCGCTGGGCGACTCGCGCCCAGGTGGAGGCGGCTCATCCCCGTTTCCGCGAGTTTCTCGCCCTGAAGCAAGCCCACGATCCCGCGGAGCTTTTCACCAGCGATTGGTACCGGCACCATCGCGCCCTGCTCACATCATCATGCTCCACGCCGCCCCGGGCGACCCTGGATTCCCGCCGGCATCTTCGTGCCGTTCGTCGCAGCGGTGGTGCCGCAACAGCGCCTGGCAAGCGCCGCACTGCAATGACAACGATCTGTTCCACCTGATCCAGTGCGTTGCGCTGATCGGGTTCCATTTCCAATTCGCCGCTGGGCGGCAGCGATGTTCCCGGCAGAAAAATAATTAGCCGCCACCCGTCGCAGCCCGCCGGCCGCCAGATCCCGGCGAGCCTCCGGCGCATGCGACGATTTCGCCGACCGCACCACGCTTGGCCCCGTCACGGTTGATCGCGCGCCGCGCCCGCACCGGGTGCACCGCAAAATCGCGGTAGAGCTCCCGCACCCAGGGCGTTTCCGAATTCGAAACCATCACGCGCGCCCCACGCTGCGCGGCAGCGGTGGCGGCCGCGGCCAGGTCCGCCTGCTCCCGCGCGCCGAAGTCCTCCTTCGTGTAGGACGTGAACCGTGCCGTGGCCGAGACCGGCACGTAAGGCGGATCGATGTAGACGAAATCTCCGCGCCGGGCTTCGGCGAGCGTGGTCCGGAAATCCTGTGTCGCCAGTTCCACGCCCCGCAGGGCCGCGCTGGCGGCGAGCAGGGCGCCCCGATCGTAGAACGCCGTGGTGCGGGGTGAACCGACCGGGACGTTGAAATGTCCGCGCGAGTTCACCCGGAAAAGCCCGTTAAAACAGGTCTTGTTCAGGAAAATCATCCGGGCGGCGCGCGCGACCCGTGCGACTGCGGGCAGCGCGTGCCGGCCGCGCACCGCGTAATAATAATCGCCCCCGCCGGCCCGATATCCGGCCCAATGTTCATCCAGCCCGCGCATCAACGCCGCCGGACAATCCCTCACCGCCCGATAGCAATTAATCAGTTCGTCATTGTTGTCCCGTAGCAGCGTGGGCATCGCGGGACTGCGATCCTTGAGGTGAAAGAACACCGCGCCGCCGCCGAGGAAGGGCTCCACATAGCGCTCGATTTCCGCGGAAAAAAAAGGGGCGAATTGCGCGAGGAGCTGCGCTTTGCCGCCCACCCACTTCAGGAAGGGTTGCGGTGCCACGCGAATCGCCGCGGCCTCGGATCGCGCCGGGCCGGCACCGCGCGTTCGCATGGGTCGGGCCATTGAGGTGAATCGATCCCATGGCGATCCCGCCCGCAAGCCTTTACTGACCGCCGCGCGGGCGCAGGCCGGGACCGGCGGCAACGTGCTCATCCCCGGTTTCGTGATTGGGCCGGGCGCGGACAAGACCGTGCTGATCCGCGCGGTGGGACCGCGGCTCGCGGATTTCGGTGTCGGCGGCACGCTGGCCCAGCCGGTGCTGACCTTGATCCGGAACTCGCAATCGCTCGCCACCAACACCCGCTGGAATACC
>JBKJRG010000292.1:0-5063 GCA_046594805.1 Opitutaceae bacterium
ATCGGCCGGCATTGCATGCTCTGCGCCCAGGTGGGCATTTCGGGCAGCACGAAAATAGAGGACTATGTCGTGCTGGGCGGACAGGCTGGCGTCGGCGGCCACATCACGATTGGCAAAGGCGCCAAGGCCGGCGGCCGGGCGGGCATCACCAGCGACGTCCCGGCCGGCAGCTTCGTCAACGGCACGCCGGCCATCCCCTACCTGCTCGAACGCCGGATCGCGGTGCTGCAGCAGAAGCTGCCCGAGCTCTTCAAGCGCGTCGACGCGCTCGAGGCGCAGCGCGGTGACGTAAAATAGTCTTCCTCCCCCTTCGACCAGCACCAAGCTGTCCCTTCCATGAGCGTTTCGCGGCTAAAGATCTTCACCGGCAATTCCAATCGCCCTCTCGCCGAGGAAATCTGCAAATCCATCGGTGAACCGCTGGGCGAGGCCACCGTCAACAGCTTCCCGGATGGCGAGACGTTCGTGAAGATTAACGAGAACGTCCGTGGCCAGGATGTGTTCATCATCCAGTCGACCTGCCCGCCGACGAACCACCACCTGGTCGAGCTGTTGATTATGATCGACGCGGCCCGCCGTGCCTCAGCGCAACGCATCACCGCCGTGCTGCCGTTCTACGGTTACGCGCGCCAGGACCGCAAAGACCAGCCGCGCGTGCCAATCACCGCCAAACTCGTGGCCAACCTTCTGGTGGCCGCCGGCGCGAATCGCATCCTCACGATGGATCTGCATTCGCAGCAAATCCAGGGCTTCTTCGACATCCCGGTCGATCACCTCTATGCCTCGCCCGTCTTCTTCCAGTATTTTGGCAGCGCGAAACGCGAGAATCTCGTGGTCTGCTCCCCGGACGTCGGCGGCATGAAGATGGCTGCGGCGTATGCCGACGTGCTCGGCGCCGGCCTCGCGCTCGTGGCGAAAAAGCGCACCAGCGCCACCAAAGTCGAAGCCATCAATGTCGTCGGTGAAGTGGACGGCTGCGATGTGCTCCTCGTCGACGATATCACCGAGACCGCCGGCACCCTGTGTGCCGCAGCCAAGATCCTGCGCGAGCACGGCGCGCGGAGTATTCGCGCCGCGGTCAGTCACTGCATCCTCAACCCCATCGCCATCGAACGGCTGAAAAGCGGCCTGATCGACGAGCTCATCACCACCAATTCCACGCCGATCAACACGGAAGGCATCCCGGTGAACGTGCTCAGCATTGCCCCTCTCCTGGGTCAGGCCATCCAACGGATCAACACCAACGAAAGCGTTACGGGGCTTTTTCGGATCAAGGGTTTTTGATCCCGACCTCGGAAGATCTGGCCGGCTGACGGTGGCGGCAGGCCTTCGTGGGCAAACGCAGCGCGTCCCTTTTTTCATGAGAATCATGTTTTCGCTTCGAGGGCTGCTCGCCCTGTGTGCCAGTGCCGCGCTTTTCACCGGGCCCGTCTGCGGCCGGGAGGACAGGAAAGCGGCCGCTGCCAACCCCAAGCCAGCGCTGCGCATCGACCCATCGCCGCTCGATGCCAGGGCCGGCGTGGTGCTCAGCTATGCCGACGTCGTTGAGCCCGCGCAAAAAGCGGTGGTTTCGATTTACTCTACGAAGATCGTCAAGGAACGCATTCGCGCGAACCCCTTGTTTCGCCAGCTCTTTCCCGACCTGCCCGACCGGGAGCGCGAAAGCAGACAGGAGGGCTTGGGCTCGGGGGTGATTGTTTCACCCCATGGCTACATCCTGACCAACAACCATGTGATCGAGGGAGCGGACGAGCTCGAAGTCTCGCTCAACGACGGCCGCAGATTCATCGCCCGCGTGATCGGCACCGATCCCAAAACCGATGTGGCCGTCGTGAGAATTGACGCCGAAGCCCTCCCTTTTGTCACCCTGGCCGACAGCGACAATATCCGGGTCGGAGACGTGGTCTTCGCGATAGGGAACCCACTGAATGTCGGGCAGACCACCACGATGGGGATCATCTCCGCCAAGGGGCGCAATGTCGGCATCCTCGGCGATATCGGCGGCTACGAGGATTTCATCCAGACCGCCGCCGCGATCAACATGGGCAACTCGGGCGGGGCGCTGGTGGATGCCAAAGGCCGGCTCATTGGCGTGAATAGCGCGATCCTTTCCCCCTCGCGCGTCAATATTGGCATCGGCTTCGCCATCCCAATCAACCTCGCATCCTGGATCATGAGCAGTCTCATCGACACCGGCACCGTGGCGCGCGGCTACCTTGGGATCAGCACCGAGCCGGTGACGCCGGACGTGGCGGAACAGCTCGAGTTGCCCCAGGGCACCCGCGGAGTGGTCGTCACCGAAATCGTCGATGGCAAGGCAGCCGACCAGGCGGGACTCAAGCGGACCGATGTCATCCTGGCGGTGAATGACCATGCGATTTCCTCGGTGGACGAAATGCGCCTGCTGGTGGCACGCCTGGTCCCCGGCGCGAGCGCCCGGCTGAAAATCGTGCGTGACGGCAAGGAGAGCATCCTCGAGGTAAAACTGGACAAGTTCGATGATCGGCCCGACGAACTTTTCGAGGGCGTCAACGTGAAGACGCTCACTCCCGACGACCGCCGCCGCCTCGGCATCGATCCCAGGGTGACCGGCCTCGTGGTCACGGATGTAGCCGACGATTCTCCGTTCCGCGATCAACTGGCCCCCAATGTCATCATCATGGAGATTGGCCGCACTCCCCTCTCCGACCTTCGCCAGGCCCGCAGCCTCATCGCCCCCGGCCGCAACCTGCTCGCAATTTATTTCCGCGGCAATGTGCGCTTCGTCGTCCTGACGGTACGCGACGCCAAGTAGCGGCGGGCGTCCCTGCCGCTTCCTTCAACTCCCCGGTTTCTCCACCGGTATCTTCGCCAGTGCCGCGGGCACCGCATCGGCCGGGTACGTCGGGAAGCTCAGTTCGAGCAGAGATACGGCCGGAACCTCGAAGCGAGCCGTCCCCGCGCTCCGGTCGACCAGCATCGCGACACCCACCGCCTTCCCTCCCGCCTGCCGCACCAATTCAAGGGATTCGAGCACCCGCCCGCCTCGGGTAACGACATCCTCCACCACCAGCACGGTTTCCCCCGGCGCAAGGGTAAAGCCGCGTCGA
This sequence comes from Opitutaceae bacterium, assembly GCA_046594805.1. Taxonomy (GTDB): domain Bacteria; phylum Verrucomicrobiota; class Verrucomicrobiia; order Opitutales; family Opitutaceae; genus ER46. Next base: position 3,090 of record JBKJRG010000292.1, read on the forward strand.
AGGACCAACAGGTTGTTCTCCTTTTCCGCGAAGATGTAACGGACCTTGCCCTGCCGCGCGACCTCCTGGCCGATGACGAGCCCGCCCATCGCGGGAGCCAGGACGGTGACAAATTTGATGCCCCGTTCCCGCACGGCCGCGAGCAACAGCTCCGCGAGCCGCTCGACGGCGTCCATCCGCTGGCAGACCTGCGCGCACTGGAAATAATGGCCGCTGTGCAGGCCGGAGCGCAGCACGAAATGGCCCTGCAGGAGGGCGCGGGTGCGGGTGAAGATGTCGAGGATTTCCTGTTGGCGGGCGTCCATCCCGCGACGCTGCAACAACGGGGATAAAAAACAAAATGAATTTTGCGTCCATCGACTGCAGCAGCCTAGGCTAGGGACGCGTGACGACCAAACCGCCATGTGCCTTGGAAGACGAGTTGGGTGATGTGCTGGAAAAAGCACTCCACCATGGCGGCCTGACGGTTGAATCCCTCGCCCAGCGGTCACAGGTGTCGTTGCAGAAAATCCTCGACGCGATCGATTACCGGCCCGACCTGAACTGCGAGGAACTGCGGCGGCTCGCCGCGATCCTGAAGTTGAACGAAGTCGGGCTCTGTGCGCTGGGCGGCGGAAAATACCCCGCCCCCGAGATCGGAGCGCTGCCGTTTTGCCTGTGGCCGTTGCGCATGCCGCATGGCATCGGAGTGGCCAATGCCTATCTGGTGGGCGAATGCGGCTCTTCCCGCGCCATCCTTTTCGACACGGGCGCGGGCAGCGAGGCCATCGCCGGCGCCTGGCCCCGGGCCGTGCAGCACCTGGACGCCGTATTCCTCACCCATGTCGAGGCGGAGCATACCGGCGGACTAAGCGAGATCCTCGCCCGGTTCGGGACACCCGCGGCCTTTATCCCGGTCGGCGCCGTGGCGCCCGGGGGCCGGGCTTTGGGCGACGGGGAGACTCAGCGCCTTGGCCCGCTCGAGGTGACCGCGTTTGCCACCCCGGGACATGCCGCAGCGCATAATTGCTATCTGGTGCGATCCCTGACGGCGCACACCGGCGGAGGGCTGCTGGTGTCCGGCGATCTCGTTTTCGCGGGTTCGGTCGGGGGCGCATATTTTTCCCACGAGCAGCTGCAAACGAGCCTGCGCCGGATGCTGGCCGCCGTGCCCCCGGGCACGGTGATTGCGCCCGGACACGGGCCGCTCACCACGGTGGAAAACAAGCTGCGCTACAATCCGTTTGCCGTGTAGGCGGCCGATCTGCCGCCGACGGAGCCACCCTCACGCCTTCAGGCTCGCGGACTTGACGGGAGCAAACAGCATCGCACTGCGAACGAGCTGGGCGATTAGATCTGTCCCCGCTTCCTTGGCGATGTAGTGATGCGCGCCGAGCCCGAAGGCGCGGCCAACGTCCTTCGGCTCGGAGGAGGACGACAACATCGCCACGACGATCTTGCCGAGCATGCCGCGGGACTGCATCAACGTGAGGACATCAAAGCCATTCATCACCGGCATCTTGATGTCGAGAAACAGGAGGGCGGGCCAGGCGTGCCCGCCCTGCTGGCATTTATCCAGATACCGAATACCCTCCTCCCCGCCCGGCGCATAATCGATCTGATAGCGGATGCCCGCCCGCACCAGAATACGACGGAAAATGTCGTACGAATCAGGCTCGTCATCGATCAGCAGAAGGCGGGGCAGTCCGCGCTGCGCGGTCGAGGGGAATAGGTAGGCAGGTCGGGTCACGCTACGGGAGGATAGCACAAGCGCACAGGATAACGGCTGGCACATGCAATCAAAAGGCGGTCGGTTGCCCACCAGCGGTTTACGGGTCTATTTACCGGGGTTTTCCCTACCTGCAGGGAGAACCGGGATCGAAATGGTCGGGGCGGTCGGATTCGAACCGACGACCTCTACGTCCCGAACGTAGCGCTCTACCAGGCTAAGCTACGCCCCGACATTTTCGGCTGAGTCGTTCAAGGAGCCTCAGC
>JBKJRG010000387.1:0-5742 GCA_046594805.1 Opitutaceae bacterium
GCGCGAACGCGGCAGGGTGTTCGCGGGCGTCGTCAAGCGACGCCCCTGCGTGCGTGTTCAAATCGGAATAATCAGCGTCTTCGCCATGTGGATTGCAGTGGCCGCCCCCGCCGCCGAAACGGTGCATCTCTCCGGCCGCGCGATGGGCACGACGTGGGCCGCGACGTTTGTCCCGCCAGCGACGATCCTCGATCCGGCGGTGGTCGCGCGGCGGGTCGCGCAGCGGCTCGAAGACCTGGAGCAGCAATTTTCGACCTATCGTCCCGCCTCCGAACTCTCCCGCTTCAATGCCATGGCCGGCACCGAGTGGGTTCCCGTTTCCGCCGAGCTGGCGCGCGTGGCGGGCGAGTCACGGCGAATCAGCGAACTCACGGGCGGCGCCTTCGACGTGACAGTTCACCCGCTGGTGCAGTTGTGGGGATTCGGGGCGCAGCGGCGAACGGGCGGTTTGCCGACTGCAGGGGAAATCGCGGCGGCCCGCCGCGGCGTCGACTGGCGGCAGCTGGAGGCACGCCCCGGGCCGTCGGCGCTGCGCAAACTTTCTCCGGGAGTCTCCGCGGATTTCTCCTCCATCGCCAAGGGCTTTGCGGTGGATGCGATGAGCGAGCTATTCCATGCCATCGGAGCGAAGGATCATTTCGTCCAAGTTGGCGGAGATGTGAAGACGAGCGGGCGCGGTCCCAGTGGCGAGGTTTGGCGGGTGGGGATTGAACAACCCGGCATCCAGCCGGGCGATCTCGAGCTGTTGGTCGGCTTGTCCGGCCGGGCACTTTCGACCTCGGGCGACAATCAGAATTTTTTCACGGTGGAGGGTCGCCGTTACGGTCACATCATCGATCCGCGCACGGGACGACCTGCGACGAGTTTGCTGGCGTCGGTGAGCGTCGTGGCACCGTCGTGCGCGACTTCGAGCGCGCTGGCGACCGGGTTGTTCGTGCTGGGCCCGGAGGAGGGGTATCAACTTGCCGCGCGTGAGGGGCTGGCCGCGCTTTTCATCATGCGCGAAGGGGGCCGGTTTGTGCAGCGGATGACGCCCGAATTCGAACGGATCCTGGACCGGATGAAGGATATTCCGTTGTAGCAGCCAAGGTGACGAGGCTGGGTGGAGTTGACCGCTGACAGCCTCCTCACGTCGGCTGCTACACAAAAAGATTCCGTTCGCGCCGGGCGCAGCGGGCGTTAACACCGCAGCATGTTCCCCGCCCTCCGTGACCGCGCGCGCTCGCTTGGGCCCGGTCTCGTGCTGGCGGCGGCCGGGATTGGCGCAGGCGACGTCGTCGTCGCGTCCGTCACGGGGATAAAGTTCGGCACGACTTTGCTCTGGGCTGTCGTGTGCACTGCCGCACTCAAGTTTGTCCTCACCGAGGCGCTGGCGCGCTGGCAGCTCGCCACCGGCGAAACCATCGCGCGGGCGTGGATCACGCGATTGCCGCGCTGGGTCAGTGTGTACTTCGCCGGTTACCTGCTGCTGTGGACCTTCCTGGTCGGCGCTTCGCTCAGCAGCGCGTGCGGGCTGGCGGGCGCGAGTCTTTTCCCTGGGCTGTCGGTGCCGATCTGGGGGGCGTTGCATGCCGTGGTCGCGGCGCTGCTGGTTGGCACCAATCGTTACGCGCAGTTCCAGCGCGTGATGAAGGGTCTCATCGCCGTCATGGCGGGCTGCGTGCTGGCCTGCGCCGTGGCGGCGGCGCCTGCGATCAGGGACGTGCTGCGCGGGCTGTTCGTTCCCCTGCTGCCGCACCCGGGGGGCGGCGCCCAGGTGCTCGCCCTCCTTGGCGGCATCGGCGGCAGCGTCAGCGTGATCTGCTATGGCTATTGGATGCGTGCGGCCGGCTGGCGCGGGCCCGAGAAGCTGCCCACCGTGCGCAGCGACGTGCGACTCGCCTATGTGTTCACTGGGCTTTTCGGCGTCGCGCTCGTCGTGATTGCAGCGGGAGTCCATGCCCCCGCCGCCACGGGCACGCGCATCGCGCTGGAAATCGCGGCGCGGCTCGAGACGGTGGGCGGGCCGGCGGTGCGCTGGATATTTCTGATTGGCTTCTGGTGCACCGTGTTCACGGCCATGCTCGGAGTATGGCAGGGGATTCCGCAGGTGTATGTGGATCTGGTGGCGGCGTGGCGCGGGGGAACTCCCGGTGGTCGTGACGTCGCGCCGAAGACTCTGCGGCAGGATGCCGCAGCCACGACGGCAGAAGACCGCAGCGTCTATCTCGCTGCGCTGGCTTTTCTGGCCGGACCGCCCCTGGCATTGCTCTGGTTTCAGCAGCCGGTGGCTGTGGTGGTCGCCTTCTCGATTGCGGGCGCGTTCTTCATGCCCTTCCTGGCGGCAACCCTGCTTTATCTCAACAATCGCCGCGAATGGATGGGCGCGTTGGCCAACGGTCGGCTCGGCAACGCCGCGCTCGTCGTTTGCCTGCTGGTCTTCGGCGCGGTGTGTGTGTCGGAGCTGGTTCGAGTGATCGGGAAATAATCTCAACGACGTTTCAATGCAGGGGCGTCGCTTGACGACGCCCGTGAACACCTCGCCGCGCTGGCGCGCTCGGGCGTCGGCAAGCTACGCCCCTACGTGACAATCCATCCATGGCGGGCCCAATGCAGGCGGGACGCCTGCGCTACTTCGCCCATGCGTCCTTCAACTTGAAGACCCGCTCGGCGTTCTCGTGGTAGAATTTCTCGAGCACGTTGCGTGGCAGGGCCAACGCCTGCGTCTTCCGGTTGTTGTAGGTGATCTCGCCCTCGCCGGCGTAGTAGTCGAAGTCCGCCTTGTACTGCAGCTCGAGCCGGTTGACGTGTCCCTTGCGTTGCGCCTCGGTGGGCGTGCCGCGCAGGAACGGTTTCCAGCTCGCGTCGACCCCGTAGAGGATCCGGTCGGGGTACTTCAGGAATAGCGCGCGCACCTGGTCGCTCGGGTGGCGCGTCAGGTTGCGGGTGCGGGCGGCGACCTCGATGTAGAAGTTTGGATATTGGTCCAGCCGCGCGGCGATGCCCTCGAGATCGTGCTCCAGGCTGCCGAGGTGGGCGCCGACGACAACCAGCGTCGGGTGCTTTTTCATGATGTGGTCGCGCGCGGCGATGATGGCGGCATGGCTGGGGTACTGCGGCTTGCCGTACAGGTGCCACTCTGGGTTCGTCGAATAGTAACTATAGTGGGAGCTGTTCGGATCGAGCGGCAGCCACGCATCAATCGGCTCGGCCAGGTGGGCGTGCAGCGGTTTGCCGCGCTTCGCCAGGTGCGCGTAGATCGGATCGAACATCGGGTCGTCGGGCAGGATGAACTTCCCGGCCTGGTCCTTGATATCGATGCCGACCTCCTTCCAGATTTTCACGCCGACCGCGCCCTGCGCGAACGTGCGATCGAGGAAGGCGATGACGTCCTGGGCATAGGTCGGCTCGTTGCGCCGCCGGAGATCGAAGGTCGAGCTAAACGGGTAGAGCAGGGGATCCTTCCGGTATTTCTCGACCGCGATCTGGTGCATGAGCTCGAGATGCTCGTCGGTGCCATTGTTGCACACGTTGATCGTTCTCACGTTGATCTGGCGCATCAGGTCATCGAGCGCGGGCAGATCCTCGAAGACGTGGGAATGCACGTCGATTTTGAGAATCTCGGCATAGGCCGGGGGATTTTCGCGTTCCGCGGCGAAGGCGCCGGCCGCCACGAACAGCAAAGGAAGGGCACGCGAGATTAGTGAGGAGATGCACATAAGGTTGGGGAGAGGGGAAACACCACTGAACGCAAATACATGTCAAAGGACAGCCCCGGCAACGGTCTCCCCATAATCATGCTCTTGCTCGTGCTCGTAATCGTGCTCGATCGGCAAGCGTTGGAAATTGTAGGGCACCACGGCTTTTTTGTGCGATTTCCTGGCGAGTGCCTGCCATAGGGGTGTCATGCCGGACGTAATCCTACTGCCGCTTGTGCCGCAACCAACCCTCCGATGAACCACGGAGGCACAAAGACACACGACCCGGTTGGTCTTTCTCCATGAATAGTCAGGCCGGACGAAGCGCGGACGCCGATTTGCTTCACCGCTACGCGGAAGAAGCATCTCAGCCGGCATTCGCCGAGCTGGTGCGGAGGCACATCGACCTCGTTTACTCGGTCGCCCTGCGCCAGGTCGCGGGCGACACGCACCTGGCCGAGGATGTGGTGCAGCAGGTCTTCACTGCGCTGGCGCGCAAGGCCCGTACACTGGGCGATCGGCCGACCCTGACGGGCTGGCTTTACCGCAGCGCGCATTTTGCGGCGAGCGACGTCGTCCGCAGCGAGCGCCGCCGCCGCGCGCGCGAACAGGAGGCCCACGCCATGCAGGAAATCAACGCTTTGCCGGCCGGAGAAATCGACTGGGAAAAAGTGCGGCCCGCCATCGATGCCGCCATCGCCGAACTCGACGAACGCGATCGCGACGCCGTGTCGCTCCGGTTTTTCGATGGCTGTTCCTTCGCTCACATTGGCGGCCGGCTGCGGCTCACGGAGAACGCCGCACGCATGCGGGTGGAGCGCGCGCTCGACAAGCTGCATGCGGTGCTTGCGCGGCGAGGCGGGTCCTCCACGGCGACGGCGCTGGGGGTTGCGCTCGCCAATCAAGTCGTCACCTCCGCCCCGGCGGGGCTGGCGGCGTGCGTCACGGGAGTCGCTACCCATGCGGCGGCGATCGCCGGCCCGTTTGCCGCGATCATCGGTTTTATGAGTGCTACCAAAGGAACCATCACCCTCGCTGCCGCGGGCGCGCTTGCGCTGGCCACCGGCGTCTATCAATCGAGCCAGGCGCGCTCGGCGAATGGAGAGCTAGCCGAAGCGCGGCGGGCCAACGCCACGCTGGCCGCGCATTTCGCCGAATTAGCAACGAAGGTCAGCGCCGCCGAGAAGGAGCGCGCCGAGCGCGACGCTGCGCTGGATCGAGGGCGCGCGGAAAAAGCCGCTCCGGCTGCCACCCTTGCGGGCGCGGTGCCGGTTGATGACGTCAATGCGAAGTATCGTGAAATCGTAAACCGACTGGCCGAAAGCGACTCCGAGCGGCTAAAGGCTCAGGATGTCCATGAACGATTACGGGCGATGGAGATATTTCGACCGTTGTTCCTGGGCCTTGGTCTTTCGCCGCAACAAATGGAACGCGCGCTCGACATCGTCTGGCAACCCTTGCCCGAGGCTCGGTCCGCATTTCGAGCTGCCTTTGGCGAAGCGGCCGCCGATCGACTGGCCGAATACAGGTCGGAGGGGGCGTGGGCGGCGAGGAACCTCATCAATGATCTGTCGGCAAAGCTCTATTTTGCGGACGCGCCATTCCAGCCGCAACAGGCCGAACAGTTGCTTCACCTCATGAAAGACACGGGCACCGAACCGGCCCTTTATAACGAGAAACCGTCCGACGGGTGGGCTCGCAACCGCGATTGGGACCGAATACTAGGTCAGGCCGGCTCGTTCCTGACGCCTGAACAATTGCGGGGATTGCGAGCCTACGGAGCGCTCCATCGCAACCGCGATTTGCTGGCCGCGGCCGTGAATGAAGCCGCCACCCCGAAGCCATGAAAACGAAGACACGCATTTTCATGCTTGCCGCCCTCGCGGTCGCGGTGGGTTTCGCCATCCGGGCGACGAGCAAGATCGCCAGCCAACAAAGCCAGCGGGCCGCGCTCGCCTCGCAGCATGATGCATGGCGGAGCAAAATCGCAGCCTTGGAGCAGCGCTTGCGCCTGGCGCAAGACGCCTTGGCGGATGCGGAGAAAAACGTTGCGACGCTGGGGAAG
>JBKJRG010000459.1:0-4692 GCA_046594805.1 Opitutaceae bacterium
CATGTTCCTCGGCCCGCTCGAGGCGATGAAGCCGTGGAATCCCCGCGGGATCGAAGGCGTGCACCGTTTTCTTCAAAAAATCTGGCGCGAGTTGATCGGCGCCGATGGAGCGGTAACTCCGAAGATCGTCGACGGCGACCCAACCACGCCCGAGCTCACGCGGCTCCTGCACGAGACGATAAAGAAGGTCGGCGACGATATCGAGCAGCTCCGATTCAACACCGCAATCTCACAGATGATGATCTTCGCGAATGCGGTACAGAAAGCGCCCGCGGTGCCTCGAACTGAAGCGCGGTCCTTCATCCAGTTGCTCGCACCGTTCGCTCCGCATCTGGCGGAAGAGCTCTGGTCGCGCCTGGGCCAATCGGGGTCAGTCATGTATGCTCCGTGGCCCGTCCACGATCCGGCACGGCTCGCAAGTTCGGAGGTCAAACTGGTCTTTCAGGTCAACGGCAAGCACCGCGGTGACGAGATGGTGCCGGTCAACACGACCCAAGATGATGCCTTGGCCCGCGCGCGCGCGCAGCCACGCGTCGCACTGCACTTATCGGGGAAAACTGTAAGAAGGGTGGTCTACGTGCCTGGGAAAATTCTAAATGTTGTTACTGACTAAGATACTAGAAAGTCCGGGCTTGCTTTGTCTAGGGTCTATACCCCAGTTTTTGGGTTGTAATCAGCAACCAAAAAACAAAGCCATGACGACTCGCCGAAGCTCTGCCCTATCTGCACCGGTTGTCATCGCATGGGCGACGGTGGCGTGCTTGTTCCTGGCTACGTCCGTTCAGGCCCAGGCGAAAAAGAAGAATCCTTCCAGCAAGGTTTTTTTCGCCGAAGTGAATGGTGACGCCATCATCGATACCGGTGAAGCGGTCGATGATTTGGCCCGGCGTTCGGTCTACAACGCGCAAGGCTCCATCATCGAGACGAAGGCCGACCAGTCCAACGACCGGGGAAAGTCGTTTTCGACCATGGTCTATTCGAATGGGACCGGCGCTTATTTCGATCCCGATACCCGCGTGGAGCTGAAGCAATTCTCGCAGGAGCCTTTCACGCCCAATCGCACGGACATGGACGTCGAGCCTTCCATCTCGCAAACGCAGGCGTTCCTCGCCCGCGGGACGGTGGGACTCTGCACCAGCAAACCCGTCGCCGGAAGCAAGATGACCTACCAGACGCAGCTGGGCGAAGTGAACATCCGCGGACGCAAAGTGGTAATCGAAGCGACGAACGAGTTCACGAAGGTTTCCATGCTGGACGGAGACAGCACCGTGCGCGCCGGCGAAGGGGCCCTGGCGGGGCACACTATCAAGGCGGGTGAGCAGGCGGTCATCCGGCGCGGCACGTCGGGCCAGCCCAACCAAATTCAGATTTCCCGTATCCCTCCGAACGAGGTGCCGCAGCTGGAGGAAAAGACCGACATGGCGTGCAAGGCGAAGAAAACGGTTTATTTCGAAGTGCGGGAGCGGGTCGCGGATGCGAGGGAGCTCGCCGCCGAAGCTGCCGGGGCCTCCTCTGAGGAAACCGCCGCGGCGGCCTCCGGGGGTCCGGTGACCGCCTTTGACGGAAATAGCGCGGTGAACTCCACCGGCCCGGGTATCAGGCGCGAAATCATCCCGATCGAGGTCGTCCCGCCGCGGCTGCCGGTCGCACACACGATAAGCACGTCAATCCTCCCGGCGTCCCCCGGTCGGTAAGGATGCGCACGGCCGCCGCGATGATTTTGAGGGGAGAGCTTCGAGCTTCCGTGGCGGTGATAACGGCGGCGTTGCTTGCCTGCCCCCGTGCGCTCGCGCTGGTGGTCCTGAACGACGGCCATGATCGCATTCACGTGACGGGGACGGTGTCCGTGAGTCATGACTCCAACGTTTTCGCCAACAGCGATCATGCGGGCGATCTCGTCTACTCGTCCAGCCTGTCAGCCCAATACGCCCGGCGCGCCGGGTGGATTGGCGTGAACGCGCATGTGGACATTGCGACCTCAACTTTCGCCAAGTTCAAAGAGGAGGACTTCGCCAATCCTTCGCTGGGGATCGATTTCACGAAGCAAACCGGCCGCACCACCGGGTCCCTGGGTTTTTCCGGCGCACGCGAAAGTCGCGCAGATGCCGCCGTTAATGTCCGCAGCGATTCCTGGAATTACAACAGCATGCTCAATGTGAAATACCCCATCGGCAGCACGAACACCGTCGCGGGAAGTTTCGGCTATAACAGCCGCAATTATGTCGACGAGCGTCTTTTCGCCAGCCTGGCCACCTACTCCGCTTCGCTAGACCTGTATCACATCGTAAGCACCGACCGGGAGATGGTCGGTGGCTATCGCTACCGCTACAGCGACACGTCCCGCAACACCTCCAGCACCGACCACTCCGCATCGCTCGGGCTCAGCGGACGCCTCGTGCGCGGCGTCAAGGGCAGCGCCCGGGTGGGCTATCAGATGCGCATCCCGCAAGGCGGGACTGTTGCAGGCGGCAATTACAGCTCCTGGACGGCCAGCGCTTCCTCGGCTTACGCCCTCAGCAAGAAGCTTCAACTGAGCGGATCGCTCTCGAAGGATTTTTCCACCACCGCGACGGATTCATCGGTGGATGTCATCTCCGCCGGAATAGAAGCGACTTACGCCTACAGTTCCCGCTGGTCCTTCACCGCCTCCGCGGGCTGGAGCGACAGCCAGTTCCTGGACGGAGGCGGTGCCATTGCCCAAACTGCCGGACCTGGCCCGACGCTCGATCAGAGACGCCACGACAACTACGTGAACTGGGCCGTCGGGCTCAGCTACACCCGGAGCGAACATTTCAAGGCGGGTTTCGGCTACAGCTGGTTCCAGAACACGTCCTCGGTCCCCTTTGCCGCTTTTATTCGTGCTGCCTGGAACGTGAATTTTTCGAGCCGCTGGTAAAGCCATGCGAACCACCACTCCACTCCTCGCCGCCCTCCTCGCGGCCGCCACCTTTTTTTCCGCCGGGTTGCTGGGCGCGCAGCCGCGGGCGCCGGCCCGGGCCGGCGAGAAGAAAGCCGTGCCCTATCGCATCACCCGCGGCGATACGCTCAGCATTGTCGTGGTCGGCGAGGACATTCCGGCCACGCAAAAACGCGTGGAGTCCGTCGGCACGGTCAATCTCACCTATATCGGCGACGTGCGGCTGGTCGGGTTGACGATCAAGGAAGCGCAGGAATTAATCCAAAACACGTATCGCGAAAACCGGATTCTCCGGAATCCCACCGTGAACCTGGTGGTGGAGACCTATTCCCCCCGCATCGTCCGCATCAGCGGCAAAATCAACTCACCCGGCCCAATTAACATCCCGGCGGACACCGAGTTCACCATCATCGATCTGATTTCCAAGGCCAATGGACTTTCGGAAACGGCGCGCGGCTCGGCCGTCCGCGTGGCGCGCACCATGCCGGATGGGATCACCAAGTACTTCGTCCTCGACGTCGAGAGTGCACTCAAGGCCAAAGGCAACGCGAACTCGGCTGATGCCGCCTTCGTGGTCGAGCCGGACGACATCGTGTTCGTGCCGGAGAAATTCATTTGAACCGCTTCCTGGAACCCGCGATGGCCGAAGCCCCCGTCAAACCACCCCAGCCGCTCCAAAACGAGCGGGACGACGATGCCGTCGAACGACGCACCCTGCGCGACTACTACATCATTCTGCGGGAGCGGTTGTGGATCGCCCTGCCGCTGGCTTTGCTGGTGTCGGTGGGGTACGGCTACCGCAAGATGCAGGTCATCCCGACCTATGCGGCGGCAGCGACCATGCAGTTTGAAAAGCCGGAGACCGTGGTCACGACGCAGGGCGTGGTCAACATGGCCGTCACCTCCGATGTCGATCTCAACACCCACCTGCAGGTGCTGCAGAGCGGAAAGATTCGCTCGCGCGTCCTCGCCTCCTTCACGCCGGAGGAGCTGAACATCCTCCGCCAGGCCGCGTTGAAACGCAGCCCGCCCGGGACGTCACCGGCCAGCGTTCCGCCTTCCCTCGGGTCGGTCACGCCCTACGCCACCAAGAGCAGTTTCGTGGTCAGCATCAACGTGACCCACGAGGATCCCGCCGCCGCGGCGCTCGTGGCCAACCGCTTCGTCGACACCTTCTGGAATTACCTGATCGATAATGCCAGCGGCAGCAACGATGAGGCGATCAAGTTCCTGACCGAGCGCGTCGCCGTCCTGCAAAAGGAGGCCGAAGTCGCGGAGCTCCGGGTCCAAAAGTACATCAAGGACCACAACCTCATCTCCCTCGACTCCACCCAGCCGCAACTGGCCGACGCGCTGCGCAAGGCGGGCAGCCTCCGCGACGATGCCCGATTCCGCGTGCTGGCGCTCGAGGACAAGATGCGGCAAATCGATACGTTCCGAGCCGCCAACCGGAACATCCTGGAGATTTCCGACATCGCCAGCCGCAGCACGGTGGCGAGCCTCCGTGCGACCCTGAGCAATCTCGAGCAAAAGCAGAGCCTGCTCGCGGAGCGGTGGCTGGAGCGCCACCCGGAAATGATCAAGCTGACCAACGAAATCGCCGTCACCCAGGCCGACCTGACCAAGGCGGTCGATCTCGCCATCGCGGAACTCCGCGCCCAACTGAACGAGGCCCGGCAGACTTTCAAAACCTACGACGACGAGTATGCGAAGCGGGAGCTGGAATCGATGAACCTCGGCGACAAGGCCGTGGAGTACCGCAATCTCCAGGGCCT
>JBKJRG010000755.1:0-6808 GCA_046594805.1 Opitutaceae bacterium
CGCGCCGGCCAGCGTTCGTCGCCGGTGCGCATAAACTGATTCCACGAGTAAGCGATCAAGTCGTCCTCTTTGCGTTCGACCCCGTCGCCGGTAAACACGAGCGGCTCGTTCGGCACCATGCGCAACTCGGCGACCACCGAATGCGTGGCCTTGGCGAGCTCGATGAATTCCTTCGAGGGGCGGGGCGGTGCGCTGCCCGGGCGATTGGAGCCGCCGGTGATGAAGAGGAGGGCTGTCGAGTGCTCGAGCGCGTCCGGTTTTACGATGACCAGCCAGTGGCGCCACTCGGTGCGGTTGACCTCGGTGCTGGTGAGCCAGTTTTGCGAGACGAGATCGAGCACGTAGCCGGTGGCGCTTTCGTCACGCGCTTCGGCGACTTTTTTCCAGCTGAAACTTTCGTCGGGGGCGGCCACATAGCGATCGAGGGCGGTCTCGTGCAGGCCCCGGCGCGCGGTGTCGGCCGCCGGCAGGCTCCAGGTCAGGGCGGAGACGAGAGCGGCGCAAATGAACGGGCGGAATGTAAAGCGAAGCATGGGGGGTGGGCCGGAGAAGACGGGTACGGTAAAATGGGCCGGAAGCGACCTTGCTTTCGTGCGAAAAGGGATAAAGAGCAAAACTCCTCATGCCTTACCGTTTGTAGTTCGCAGGAACCGAGGCAGTGGAAGCAAACGGTAAGGCATGAGGTATTCGTATGAGGTATTCGGCCCTCTTCTTTGGGCAACAGGCCCTCTTGCCATGCCCCCTTCGGGCAGCCCTCTTAAAGCGGCAAATGCTCCACGCGATTGGCCAAATCCTCCGGCATTCCTACGTCGCTGATAACCGCTAGGTCTTGCACGCAGCGGCCAATCGTCACCCGGAGTTGGTGCGCGTAGATGACGCCAGCGAACGGCTTCCCTTCGCGTTGCAAGGCGGCGCAAATTTGCAGGAAATCGGCGTCCCGCGTGAAAAGGACGGAGCTCAAGGCCGTGGCACGGGTGAGCAATGCCGCGTCGTCGGCTTCGGCGTAGCCGTCCTCCTGAGAGGTGATCACCGCCACGTTTCGCGCCCGCAACGCATCCGTGATGCCTTGCGGGACGTGAACGTCCATGTAAAGCCGCAGACTCAAGCGGGACGCTTAAGAAGGCGCAGGCGCCGGCGCAGAGGGGAATCGGCTGAGCCGGCCGCCAAGCGATCAGCCTCGGCCATGCCTTCCGCCATCTCGGCATCGAACGCTGCCTGATGGTCGTAATAGTAGCCCAGCGCCGCGTGAATCTGCGCCAAAGACAAATGCGGGTGCTGGCGGTGGATTTCCTCCGCGCTCCAGCCATAGGCCAAGTGATCGAGCGCGACCTCGATCACCTTCACTCGCGTGCGATCAATCCATGCAAGGCCAGCGGCATCCCGAAAAATATGGGCGACGGGCTCGGCAGTGTGCATGGATGGAAGGTGGGACAAACGAGTCATGGTGTCAAAACCCGCTTTCTTGGGGGGAGTGACACCTTTTATGGACTCCATTAAAAACAATCCTCGACGAACGCGCAGCCTTGTTTTGCCCGTTGCCTCTCGCTTCAACGTGGGCATGCGCCCCGCACCGCCGGTTTCGTTTGCCCGCTATGTCGCGCTGGGCGATAGCTCGACCGAGGGCATTGACGATCCGGATGGCGCGGGCGGGTATCGAGGATGGTCACAGCGGCTGGCGGAGCGGGTCAGCGCGGCGCAAGGGGGAGGGCTGCTCTATGCCAACCTCGCGACGCGCGGCTTGACCACCCGGCAAGTGCGGGCGCGTCAACTCGAGGCGGCGCTCGTTTTTCGACCCGATCTCGCGACCGTCTTTTCCGGCACCAACGATGTGACCGCCGCGCGCTTCGATGCGGCGGCGGTCGCGGCGGATATCGCCCACATGCAGCGCGCCCTCGCAGAGAGTGGCGCGACGGTGCTGAGTTTCACGCTGCCCGACCTCACGCCCCTCATGCCGCTGGCCCGGCTGATCTCGCCGCGCATTGCCGCGTTGAATCAAGCGCTCGCCGCGGCGTCGCGCGCGAGCGGGGCGATCCTGGTGGACTTTGCGGCGCACCCGGTGGCGACCGACCCGCGCCTGTGGAGCGAGGGTCGCATTCACGCCAATGCCGCCGGTCACGCCCGCATCGCCGAGGCGCTGGCGCAGGCGCTGGGTCTGCCGGGCAGCGACGACGCGTGGCAGGCGCCATTCCCGAAGTTGGCGCAAACGCGCCGGCAGTGGTGGGCCGCGGAAGCGCGTTGGGTGCGGCGACATCTGTTGCCCTGGATCTGGCAGGGCTGGTGCGGCCGGTCATCGGCGCACGGCCGGGGGCCCAAACGCCCCACGCTGGCACCGCCCTGAGCAGACGCCGAAGATATCGCGCCTCATCCCATATCTTCAACCGGTGCCCGCCGGCCATCTGCACGCCTTCGCGATCATGCGAGCGCCGATTATCGAGCGGCAAGGCCGAGTTGCAGGAAGTCCACGCTTCGACAACCGCAGATTTCGCAGAGGGCGCAGATTCAAACAGCCAAACCCGGACGATCGACTCGAGCCGTTCAACCCGCTCGCGCCAAGCTGCGCCCCGAGCCGATCGGGGCTTGTCGGCTCGGTCGGTCTTGGGCGGATCCCTTCATCCCGGCCTTGGTCCTCCATCCGCGTTATCTGCGAAATCTACCGGTCCTGCCTTGTTTCAGAGAGGCCGGGCGGAACATCGCACGCGTCACCCTTACTTTTTTCCGACGCGGCAGTTGATTGCTGGGTGAGGGTGAAGCTGAGCCGGAACGATTCAGTTGCCCGCGAATCACGCGAATTGACGCGAATGAAAACCACCGTCGAGCGAGGCCAAACCAAACCGTGGGTTGGGATGAGCGACTTCGATTCCCGTGCAGCACCTCCGGACTTCGCGTTCATTCGCGTGATTCGCGGGAGTTCTTCTGAATGAGCCCGGCTGAGGGATTGGCTCCGTGACCTCCGTGTCCTCTCCGTGACAGAGGATTGAACTGCTTGGCGGCTTCGCGGGAGGCAACGAAGGTAACGAAGCGGGGCGCCGAGGCCTTCGTTCTCTTCGTTGCCTTTTGTTGGATGGATTGGGTTCGAGGGACCGCTACGGGCCCAGGTTAAAGCTTCGGCTCAGCCCGGGCTGCCTCCGGGCCGGCTCAAGGCAGTTTGCAGCTTCCGGGCGAAGATCGCCGCTGCGATCGCGATGCCGCTCGCCAGCACGGTAGCGAGCAAGCCCATGAAAATCCCCGGCGGCCGGTCCTCTTTATCCCCAAACATAATGATGAAGACTATTCCTCCCGCCACGAAAGCCATCAGGGCTATCGCGCACTGCTTGATGGCTCGCAACGCATTCACGGTCACCTGCGAGAATTCCCCATTTTGCCTTACGTGCCCGAACAGTCCGAATGCCCGATAGAGCGCGACGAAAAACGGAATGGAACCCACATACACGTACGCCAGGAATGGATCTTTGAAGTAAATCTCGAAGGGGGTGGCGTGGGCATTCCTGCCCTCGAAGTGAGGTTCCCACAGCATGAGGGCAAGGACGCCGATGCCGATGAGCACAATGGCTGCCTGAAGAAATAATGCTGAGCTACGTTTCATGGTTGGATTGATGGGCGGCGAGGATGGCGCAGTCTCGTGAAGCCAGTATGAAGTGGCGATGAATTCGGCGTGAGGTCGGCCGATTATCGTGAAATCACCCAAAGGGGCCTGGGTTGACTCATGACGAACCGGCCCCAAGGGTCTCGCCGAAACCTGCAACCGGCTAAAATTTCTGGCGCGGTTCAGAGCGATGCTTTGCCGGATGCCGCAATTTTACCGGAGGTAACGAAGGTAACGAAACCGGGCGCCGAGCCCTTCGTTCTCTTCGTTGCCTTTTGTTGGATGGATTGGGTTCGGGTCGGAGCCAATGGGAGTTTGAATTCAGAAGCCAGGAAACCAGGAGCGGCGGAAAACGGCAGAAAGAAGAAACAGCAAAAAGGGGAAAATCCCAATCCTCGATCTTGTCACGGCGAGCACGGAGCGCAGCCCACAGAGAGCCTAGCGCGGCGAAGCCGCAACCAAACCCCAACCTCAATCCCTTTCACAGAAGGCAACGAAGGAAATAAAGGGGGCGACGGCGGGCAGGCCGGGGACAAAGGATTAAATTGCTTCGCGGCCTTCGCGGCTTCGCGTGAGGCGGGTTCGATCAATTCGAAGCAGGAAGCCAGGAAACCAGGAATCGGAGGGCGGACGTCGGTGTCGGACGCCGGAGGCCGGACGCCGTGCCAACCCGAGACTCGAGACCCGAGACGCAGCGCGCAGGTTGCGAAAATCTCGGGCAATGGTTCGCTCCGCGTCCATGCCTCATCTGTTCGAGCCATTCACGATCAAGTCGGTCACCTTGCGCAATCGAATCGGGGTTTCGCCGATGTGCATGTATTCGTCGGACGATGGCGTGGCCCACGACTGGCACCTCGTTCACCTCGGCGCGCGGGCGGCCGGCGGGGCAGGCTTGGTCATCGCGGAGGCGACGGCGGTGTCCGCCGAGGGCCGCATCACGGCGGGCGACGCCGGGCTTTGGGCGGAAAAACACGTGGAGCCGATTGCGCGCATCAACCGCTTCATTAAAACCCAGGGCGCGGTGCCGGGCATCCAGCTGGCCCATGCGGGCCGCAAGGCGAGCGCGCAACGCCCGTGGGAAGGCGGAGCGCATTTGCCGGATAACGCGGGAGGGTGGCCGACCGTGGCGCCGAGCGCGGTGCCATTCGGCGACGGCTTGGACAAGACACCGCGGGAATTGTCGGTGGCGGACATTGCGCGAGTCCAGGCCGATTTCGTCGCCGCGGCGAGGCGTGCGCTCGCCGCCGGGTGCGAGTGGATGGAGTTGCACGCCGCTCATGGCTATCTGGGTCACGAGTTCCTTTCGCCGATTTCGAACCGCCGGGTGGACCAGTACGGCGGCAGCTTTGAAAACCGAATCCGCTTCGTGCTCGAAACGGCCCGGGCCGTGCGCGGGGCCTGGCCCGATAAGCTGCCGCTGACGGTGCGGTTGTCGTGCACTGACTGGGTGAACGGCGGATGGACGATCGACGAGAGCGTGGAATTGTCGCGCCGGCTTAAGACGGAAGGCGTGGACTTGATCGATTGCAGCTCAGGCGGCTCGGCGCCGACGGCAAAGATTCCGGTGGGCGCGGGCTACCAGATCGCATTTGCCGAACGCATTCGACGCGAAGCCGGGCTGGCGACCGCGGCCGTTGGCATGATCACCGAACCAATGCAGGCCGATCAGATCGTGCGGATGGGGCAGGCGGATCTCGTACTGCTGGCGCGGGAGTTCATCCGGGAACCCAACTGGCCCCTGCGGGCGGCAAGGGCGCTGCACGTGAAGCCGTTGCCACAGGCACCGCTGCAGTACGCCCGCGCCTGGTGAGAAATACCGGGGCGCAGACTTGCTGCGCCCCGGGTTGCGGCTAAAAAGGCACCGCGAGTCCGCGCCTCTCCAAAACCGCCATGCCGACGCCCATTTCCCCGCAGCAGCTGGTCGACGCGCTGAACTGGCGCTACGCGACGAAGAAATTCGACCCCGCGAGAAAAATTCCGGCGGCGGACTGGGACGCGTTGGAGCAGTCGCTCGTGCTTTCCCCCTCGTCGATTGGGCTGCAACCGTGGAAGTTCTTTGTGGTGACGGATCAGGCGGCCAAGCAGCGGCTGGTGCCCGCGTCGTTTGGCCAGACGCAGGCGGCGGACTGCTCGCATTTCGTGGTGTTCACGGTGCGGCGGAACATCGATGCCGAGCACGTCGATCGGCACATTTCCCGGATGGTGGAGGTGCTGGGCGTCACGTCCGAGTCGCTGACGAAATTCCGGGCGATGACGATGCGCAACCTGGACCAGGCGCGCACCGAGGGAAAATTAGACACCTGGCAGACGTACCAGATCTACATTGCGCTCGGGAAATTCATGACGTCGGCCGCGGTGCTGGGGATCGACACGTGCCCGATGGAAGGCATCGAGCCGGTGAAATATGATGAGATCTTGGGGCTGGCGGGAACGAATTTTGGGACCGTCGTGGCGTGTGCCGCGGGCTATCGGATGCCGGGCGACAAGTACGCGGCGGCGAAAAAAGTGCGTTTCAAGGCGGAGGACGTGGTCGTGCGGGTATAGGATGGTTTTGGGTTCTGGGTTTTGAGTTTTGGGTTGGTGCTTTCGAACCCAAAACAAAACTCAGAACCCGGCTTACTTGAACACTGCGGCGCGCTCGACCGCATCCAGCTCCCGCCATTTTGCCGGAGCCAGGCCGCCGAGCTGGAATTCGCCGATGCGGACGCGGAGCAAGCGCAGGGTGGGATGGCCGACTGACGCCGTCATACGCCGGACCTGGCGATTTTTTCCCTCGATTAACTCGAGCGCGAGCCAGGTATCCGGGACATTTTTGCGGAAGCGAATGGGAGGATTGCGCGGCGGCACAGCAGGAGCGGGTTCAAGCACGCGGGCGCGACAGGGCCGGGTTTGGTAGTCGTCGACCTTGATGCCGCCACGTTCCAGTCGGGCGACGGCAGTCGCGTCGGGCTGGCCTTCGACTTGGGCCCAGTACTCGCGGCGGTGGGCCTGCGCGGGGTCGAGGAGTTGCGTGTTCAGGCCTGGCTCATCGCTCAAGAGGAGCAGGCCTTCCGAGTCCGCATCGAGCCGGCCGAGGGCATAGACCCCGGCGGGCAGTCCAAATTCGGCCAAGGTGCGCCAGCGCGAACCGGGCTCGGGGGTGAATTGCGACAGCACGCCGTAGGGTTTGTGAAAGGCGATCAGCATCTTCGCGTTGCGAACAAAGACTTAAAGCTTACCGCTTAC
>JBKJRG010000769.1:0-8273 GCA_046594805.1 Opitutaceae bacterium
GAATTCGCGGGCGCCGGCAAGCGACGCCCCTACGCCGAGTGCGATCCGGAGCGGCGTGTAGCGGAACGCGTGAGCGTTTCGTCCGGGCGGCGAAAGGCTCACGCCTTCCGCTACAAAACAAAAAAGGCCGGTCGAATGACCGGCCTTCGAAGGCAAAATAACTACGCGGAATTACTTTGCCGGGGTGCCGAAGACTTCGATCTCGCAGTAGTGGTTCAGCTCGTCGGACGTGTTGCCGTTGCTGTAGAGCCGGACGAACTGGGCGGTCTCACCCTTGGCGTCGAAGGCACGGCCTTGGTTCGTCTCAATGTAAGCGAGATCCTTGCCCTTGGTCATCTTCGCCGAGTTGTCGTCGTCGTTGTTGAAAATCGTACGGACGTTTTTCTTGAAATCCGCATCTTCGGCGATCTGAACGATCACGTCGTGGTACACGCGGGCCTGCGAGTGAAAATGCCACACGGCAACGGCCGCGACCTTCGCCGGGGCGCCGAGATCGATCTGCACCCATTGCACTCCCGGCCCGAGCTCCACATACGTGCCGTCGGTGCCGGTCTTGTCGCCATCGGTCACGTAGGTGAGTTCACCGATGACCGGGAGGGAGTCGCTGCTCGTGACCTTCTTGCCCTTCGAGAGCAAGGCGGTGCCGGGGGCGACCATGATGTCCGCGCGCTTGGTCGAGGCGGGCTCGAGATTGGCGAGCTGGACGGGCTTCGGCGTGCCGGCAAAAAGCGGCTTTGGCAGATCGAGCTTCAGCGGCACTTTGCCGTCAGCGGCCTGGGCCACCGCGGCGAGAGCGAGAGCAGTGAGGATGAGGGGGAGTTTGCGGAGCATGATGGAGGAAAAGTTTATCAGGTTAACAAGGGCACCAATGAACACGAAACCAGCTCGTGCGCCAGTCTGACGTCGGCGGGGCCTGCGCAATTCAATGCAGCCGGGTGGCGTGGTGTTAACCGTGGCGGGGCGAGGGCTTAGATCACGAAGTCCTGCGGGGAGAACGTGAGCATCTTCCTGGCGGCGATGGACTCGTTCACCTTGAGGACGGTGACGGCAGTGGCGAAGGCGGATTCACCCGGGCAATTGAGCGCCGTGCCTTTGCGAATGCCGTCAAAGAAGTTCTCGAGGTGCGGCTGGTGGATGGCCTTGTCCAGGATGACCGGAATGTCCCACGCCGAAAGCTCGGCCGTTTCGCGGACGTCGACGGTGGCCTTGGAGGGGCCACCGAGTTTCTTGACGAAGGGTTTTTCCCAAGGCTTGACGGGAGCGGGGGCGCCTTCGCCCGAACCAGGCTTGCCGACGAGGCCCTTTTCGGCCCACTGATCCCATTCGGGTGCGCGGGCCTCGCGGTAGAGCTTGGTGTACTTGGGATTCTCGGACAGTTTCAATGCGCCTTCATCGCCCATGAAGTATTCATGGTAGCCGCCGCCGGCACTGGTGGTGGTGAGCACCTCGTAGGTTGCGCGGACCATGCCTTCCGTGGTGGGAAACTCATAGATCGCGAAGGCATTGTCGTACCACTCGTGCGTCTTGTAGTAGTCGACGCCGCCGGCTGCCATGCACGACTGCGGGTTGGCGCCGAGCATCCAGTTGTAGACATCGATCTGGTGCGCTCCGAGATCGGACATGGGGCCGCCGGCATATTTCTTGAACCAGCGCCAGTTCCGGAACTCGTGCATGCTGGCGAAGCCGTATTGCCGCAGCTTGGCCTCGGGAATCTCCTGGCCTTTCGGCGCGATGAAGTCGGCCGTGACCGCGCGGTGCCACTGGCCGGTGATGTTCGTCATCCGGCCGAGCAGCTTCGCCTCGCGGACAATCTTGTCGCGGGCATGCTGGTAGCGCGGGTTGCTCCGGCGCTGGTGACCGATTTGCAGCAGTTTTTTGGCTTCGCGCGAGGCCAGCACCATGGAGCGGGCGCCCTCGACGGTGTTGGACATCAGCTTCTCGCAATAGACGTGTTTGCCGGCCTTGAACGCGGCGTTCGTGTGCTCCGCGTGGACGAAGTCGGGCGTGGCGATGAGCACCGCGTCGATTTCCGGCACGGCCTTGAGCATCTCCTTGTAATCCTCGAACGGCTTCGGGTCGTGAGCGAATTTCTTCAGCAACCGCTCGGCGTAGGTGCGGTTGTAGTTCCAGACGTCGCAGACCGCGACGAACCGCAGGTCGGGAATCTTCAGCGAGGCGTTGGCCAGGATACGGCCTTGTTCGCCGCAGCCGATCAATGCGACGTTGACCGTGTCGGACTTGCCGGCGCCGACGGCAGCGCCGCGGGCGATGTAGGGCGCCGTGGCCAGCACCGCGCCAAGCTTGGCCGTGGTGCTGAGGAAATCGCGGCGGGTGAGGGGGGAGGAGTTGGGCGAAAGGGCGGGCATGGTGGCGCGGGAAGGATGACCGGCGAACGGCCGGCGCAGCTTAGAAAGACGTACGGGACGGGCGAATGCTCACACGTATTCTTCGCGCCAGAGCGCGAACCGGTCGTGGCGGACCAAAGTGAGCGCAGCGGCGAACATGGCCACATGCACCCCGAGCCAGGCGACGCCCTCGCCCTCCTGCACTGCCATCAGACCGAAGGACAACCCCACGTAGACGAGGCCCGTAACAAAGAGCGCGGTGCGGGTCTTGATGCCGAGCAGCAACGCGATGCCGAGGATGATGAGCACGAAGCCGAGGGAGTTCGCGAAATTCTTGGTCGCCCACAGGGGAAGGAACGAAGCGCCGGTGATCCCGGATGCCATCCGGCCCATGTTTTCGTAATAGCCGGCGAGCGAATAGGTGCCCTTGCTCTCGAACTTCTCGAGGCCGGCCAGCAGCGTGCGCAGCCCCAGGAAAATCCGGAGCAGCAGGAACGCGGCGGTGTACTCGCCGCGCGGAATGAAGACGTAGGTGGCAGTGGGACGATCAGTCATGGTGGACGGGAAAACGGAGGGGGCCGGTTGGGAAGGGAGACGTTAGTGAGACGCGGGTTCGGTGGTCCAGCCCTGTGATCGGGCAGGCGTAAGAAAAAACAAGGGGTGGGACCGCATCCGCTAGCGGCTCATGAGCAGCTCCTCCTGGCTCCACGCGTCTTTCTGCCCCGCCGTGGCGGCCCGCACCGTGGCCACGAAACTGGCATCGACCGGTGACGCCTCGTGGCCCCAGGCGCGTCGCAGATACGTGAGCAGGGACGCG
Source organism: Opitutaceae bacterium (assembly GCA_046594805.1). Classification (GTDB taxonomy): domain Bacteria; phylum Verrucomicrobiota; class Verrucomicrobiia; order Opitutales; family Opitutaceae; genus ER46. The sequence goes on from JBKJRG010000769.1 coordinate 3,163, forward strand.
ATTTGCGCGTCGTCAAACACCGCGCCGAAGGCGGGCATGTCGCCGGTGTGGGTCCGACCCAACACCACGAGGTTTCCTCGCACGCCGTGGAGTACGATTCGCACCGTCCGCTCGGGCGGCCCGAGGACCCACTCGGAATCCAGCAGGGGCGGGGCGAGCCCGTCGAGTCCGCGTCCTGTCGGTTGGTGGCAGGCGGCGCAGGTGGCGGTGAAGAGCGTCTGGCCAGTCTGAAACTGAGTTTGTTGTGCCGGCGTAAGTTCAAGCGCAGCGGCGGTAGCGGTCCCGGGTTTTCCCGGCCAGTCGAGGAGGGCTTCGACGCGAGCGAGCCGCGCCTGGCCGGCGGGCTGACGGCGGAGTTCGACGAGGCCGGCTGGTTCCGTTTTGAAAACCACCCGCCGTTTCGAACCGCTTGCTCCCGCCACGAGGCCGTCCAGTAAAGCGCCTCCTCGCGCCGCCGGGGATTTTGCTGCGAGTGACAACAAGCGCTCCACCGCGGCAGGTTGACGGGAGGCAAACACTCCCCGCGCAAGGCCGGCGAGCACGGTGTTCACTTCGGCGTCGCCCGCCGGCCAATCGGTGTGCGCGGCCAGCCGCCCGAGCATCGCGAGCTCGCGGTCGTGCAGGCCGCTATAAAAAGCATCCCGCAACAGGGTGTTGCCCGGATGAGTCCGCACCACCGCGGCCAATGCGAGATCAGTCACCGGATTCGGGCGCGTGCCGAGCGAAAGGACGGCTTGGAGCTGGACTTCCGGCACCGGGTCGGACGCGAGCGCGAGGAGCCGGGCTGCCAGTTCGCCGGACTTGTCCTCCGCCAAGAACCTTTCGCTCAGACGCAAGGCCGCCGTCTGCACGACTGGCGCCTCTGCGGCGAGCCCGGCCGTAACGCTGGCACGGTCGAGCGCCCCCATGCCCTCGAGCGTCCAAAGCGCATGCAGCCGGCCGAGCGGCTGGGGACTGGAGCGAGCGAGCTCGCGCAGCGCCGGGATGGTTTTCTCATCCAAACGCTCGACGAGAATCCGTTGGGCCGTTTCGCGCCACCAGGAATTGGGATGCGCCAGGTGCTGCACCCATTCGGCGTTGGTTTGACCGGCAATTTGGGTCGCGCGGGTGGGTCGTCCGGCGGCCGGCACAATCCGGAAGATCCGGCCCAGTTGCTGCGGCTGGACGAGCTGGCGGTCCTCGCTCTGCTGGCGGAGATAACTCGTCAGCGAAATGCGGTGCTGCAGCACGCCGCGGTAGAGGTCCACGACGTAAAGCGCGCCGTCCGGGCCCGTGCTGAAGTTGACCGGCCGGAAACGTTCATCCGTCGACGCGAGGAATTCCTGCTGTGCGTAAGCGTTCCGCGCCCGCAGCTGGCCATTGACGGAGACGACCACGTTGCGCCGGACGAAATTGCCCGACGGCTCCGCCACGAATGCGCTGCCCGCGAGCTCCGGCAGGAGATCTCCCCGATAAATAAATGGCGCGCACGCGGCGGTGAATTCCTTGAGCTTTCCCTCGCGCAGCATCTCCGGACGGTAACCGCGGTTAATCCCGGGATTCACTCGTGCCGGCCACACGAACTGATCGACTGCGGCGTTCACGTTCGTGCCCGCCAGCCGCGGATAGTTCGGATTACGGAGAAGGTAATCGGAGCGGATGAGATCGACGCGGAGCTGGTCGCTGTTCGAGTTATGGTAGAGCCGGCCGTAGTCATCCTGGCTCAGGCCCCATTGCCCGCGAAAGCTCGTCGCGCCGGTCTCGAAGTTTCCGCGCACGTAGCGAAACTTCCGCACGTAAGCGGCGCTGTAGATCCAGTTGTCCAGCGCCCAGAGCAGTGCGTTGGGCGCGCGCTCGGGATTGGCAAGGTGCGGTCGCTGCGGATCGACGCGAACGCCGTAATCAGTGGCGACCACGGTCTTGGTGTCGGCCTTCCCATCACCGTCGGTGTCGCGCCAGTGCACCAGCTCCGGCGGCGCGCCGATCAACGCGCCGTCGCCGACCAGCGTGATCGCGCGCGGCAGGATCAGGCCATCGACGAAAACGGTCGACTCGTCGTAGCGGCCATCGCCGTCGCGATCGCGCAGGACCACCACGCGTCCGATCGGCTGGTCCTCGCCCTTGCCGTCGAGGTCACCCATGTAGCCCCGCATCTCGACGACCCACATCCGGCCATCGGGGCCGATGGTCATCGCGACCGGGTCCTGGACCAGGGGATCGGCCGCGGCGATTTCAATCCGATAACCGGGGACGAGCTGGAAAGTCTTCAACTCCTCCTCCGCCGTGCGCGCGGGCGCCGGTGGGATCCGGTCGGCGGGCACGAGGGATTTCTGGACTTCGCCTTTTTTGTCGGCGCGATCGCCGATTTGGGCGGACGCACGAACGGAGGCAGCGACGGCGCAGAGCAAACACAGGACGCAGCGAAAAAAGATCATTCGTCGGAGGGCGGTTGATTTCGTGAGGGAGCGCGTTGGCCCAACGCGCTTGGGCTACTACGTGAATCCTCAAGCACGTTGAGGTCAACGCGCTCCACCTCCGATCGAATCCGCGTCTTTTTGCCGGCCGAATTTCCCGTTGACGCCCCCCAAGCCGCGGCCTTTGTTCGCCCTTCCGTTTGTGGCTCGGTAGCTCAGTTGGTAGAGCAGAGGACTGAAAATCCTTGTGTCACTGGTTCGATTCCGGTCCGAGCCACCACTTTCGGAACAGCGACTTGGGTAACCAAGTCGCTGTTTTTTTCTCCCGCCGGACGTGATGTCATTCCCCCTTGCCGGCCTGCCGGAAGAGGCCGATCGTAGTTTGCCGTGCCACTTTCCCGCCTTTTTTTGCTCGGTTTGGCGCTCTTCCTGGCCGGGAGCCAGGCGGGCGCCGCCCCCGCCGCGCCCAACTATGACGAGAGCAAAGTAGGCAGTCTGCCGCTGCCCGACCCCCCCCTCTGCGCCGACGGCACGCCCGTGCGCGACGTGGCGGACTGGCGCGCCCGCCGCCGGCCCGAGTTGCTTGAGCTTTTCGCGCGCGAAGTCTATGGCCGCACTCCCGCCGGCCGGCCGAAGGAGATGCATTGGAAGGTCACCTCGGTCGATCGCACGGCGCTCGGTGGCAAGGCGACCCGCAAGCAGGTGACGATTTATTTCACCGCGCAGGAAAATGGCCCGCAGATGCACCTGCTCCTCTACCAGCCGAACGGCCCGCGCACCCCGCCGCCGGTTTTTCTCGGGCTGAATTATTTCGGCAACCAATGTGTCAACGCCGATCCCGGCATCACGCTTTCCCGGGCCTGGATGCGTCCGAACGCCGACTTCAAGATCGTGGATTCTCGCGCGACGGAAGGCACGCGCGGCGTCCATGCGTCGCGCTGGCAGATCGAGGCCGTCATCGCCCGCGGCTACGCCACCGCGACGATCTACTACGGTGACCTGTGTCCGGATCGCGACGATGGGATGGAAGAGGCGGTGGGCGCGCTTTTCGGCAGTGGCAGCGTTCATCGGCGGGCGCCTGACGGCTGGGGCTCCATCGGGATCTGGGCCTGGGGCCTCAGTCGTGCGCTGGACTACCTCGAGACGGATCGGGAGCTGGATGCGAAGCGCGTGGCGGTGCATGGCCATTCCCGGCTCGGAAAAACGGCGTTGTGGGCGGGAGCCCGGGACGAGCGTTTCGTCCTCGTCATCTCGAACAACTCCGGGGCGGGCGGCGCCGCCCTCGCGAAACGCATCTTTGGCGAGACGATTGCGATCAGCAACTCGCGGCACAGCAGCCCGTGGTATGCGCTGAATTATCGAAAGTACGACGACAACGAGGCCGCGTTGCCTGTCGATCAGCACCAATTGCTCGCGCTGATCGCCCCGCGGCCGCTGTACGTGGCAAGCGCCGTCGAAGATCGCGGCGCCGATCCGAAGGGAGAGTTTCTCGCCGCCCAACAGGCCGGGCCCGTCTATGCGCTTCACGGTAAAAAGGGCGTGGGAGTCGAAGGACAGCCCGGGGTGGATCGGCCGGTCGGTGACACGGTGCGGTATCATGTTCGCACCGGCATCCATGATATCACCGCCTACGATTGGGCGCAGTATCTGGATTTCGCGGATAGAATGATCGGAGTGCGGTGAGCATTACGAGCCAGGTCAGCGACTTGGCCTACAGCGTTGTCAGTTTCCGTTGTAGGCCAGCTCGCTGAGCTGGCGCCCGGATCGTCACCCCTTCGTTTTCTTCGCGGCTTCCGCCTGCAAACCCAGCCGAAGCAATTCCCCAATCCGATCCGCGTCGAAGACGCAGCCGCCCCAAGGGCCGCCGCTCGCATTCTGCAATGCGGCCCAGAGTCGGGTGTCCGCCGGCACGCGTGGATCCGGCCGCAGGCTCGGATGGGCGGGCCGCGCCGCAAACTCCGCGGCGCCCGGCGCGAGGACGTCGACGGATCCTTCCAGTTTTCGCGTGTCGATCGCGAGCCGGACCGTATCGCCGTCCCGGAGTCGCGCGATCGGTCCGTCGGCCCACGCTTCCGGGCTGACATGGCCGACGCACGCGCCGGTTGAAACGCCGGAGAACCGTCCATCGGTGATCAGCGCGATCCGTTCGCCGCCTTTCACGTATTTCAGCGCCGACGTAATTTGATACGTTTCGGGCATGCCGCAGCCGGGGCCGATGCCCATCAGCACCATCACGTCGCCGGGATGAACGCGGCCCGCTTTCAGCGCGGCGATGGCGGTCGACTCACTGGTGAAGACGCGCGCCGGCCCTTCATGGCGAAAGACGCCGTCGGCTCCCACCAGCGTCGGCGCGATTGCGGTGCTTTTCACCAGGGCGCCTTCGGGCGCGAGATTACCGCGGAGAAACGTGATCGTGCTGGTGAGCCCGGCCGCCCGGGCGCGCGCGGGGCTCATGATGACATTGTCCGGATCGATGCCGTCGAGCGCGTGGAGTTTTTCGCGGAGTCGACGACGGCGCTCAGATGTTTCCCACCAAGCCAGGTTTTCGCCCAGCGTACGGCCGGTCACGGTGCGCACCTCAAGCTTCAGCAGACCGGCGTCGCGCAGGTGCAGCATCACCTCGGGGACGCCACCGGCGAGGAACACCTGCACCGTGGCATAGTGCTTCGGGCCATTCGGCAGCACATCGACCAGCCGTGGGACGGCGCGGTTGACGGC
>JBKJRG010000808.1:0-4569 GCA_046594805.1 Opitutaceae bacterium
CTGGACATCACCCGTGACATGCTGGACGAAGGGGCGCTGCCCCAGGCCAGCCGCGCCAGCCAGCGCGCGAAGGGTGAAATCGATGACCTGCGCCGCGGAGTGGAGCGCGCCGCCGAAAGCGTGCTGGGCGATGACGCCGAGCAGCTCAAGCTCGCGCAGTCGGAACTCGACCAGCTCACCGATCAATTGCAGCGCGAAATTGCCCAGGCCCAGGGCGGCCAGCCGGGTGAACCGCAACCGGGCCGTGCGGGGGCCGGTCGTGACCAGCGCCAGGCCGGAAGCACGGGGGAACCAAGTCAGCCGGGACAATCGCCAGGAGAACCGGGCACCGAACCCGGGCAGCCCGGCGCTGAGGGCCAATCGCCCGCGCAACAGCCCGGCGAAGGCCAGCCTGGTCAAAAGGGCGGGAGGTCACGCCAGGTTGCGAGGAACGACGAGAAGTCCGGTCAGCCGGGTCGAGGCGGCCAGCAAGGAGGCCAGGAACCCGGGCAGCAGCCCGGCGAAGCCCAAGACGAGAGCCCCGGTGGTGGCGGCCAAGGCCAGCAAGGCCAGCCCGGCGATCGCACGGACCAAAACAATTTCAAGCAGGAACAACCAGGACGCGCGGGTCAGCCGCAGCCCGGTCAGGGGCGGCAGGGCCAGCGCGGCGGGCAGCGAACCGCCGGTAACGACCGGGGCGGGGGTGGCGGTTCCGAGGGACGGCGGCTCGGCATCGACGATATTTTCAACGGTGGCGACGGTCGCAATGGCGGTCTCGGCGGCTGGGAAGGCGGTCTGTGGACCCGCGGCCCGCTCACCGGCGAAGAGTTCCAGCGTTGGAACGAACGCCTGCGCGATGTCGAGGAACTGGTCGAGACGCCCGAATTGCGCAACGCGATCGCGGTGGCACGCGAGCGCGCGAGAATCCTGCGCCGCGACTTCAAGCAGGACGCGAAGAAGCCGGACTGGGTCAACGTTCAGCTCCAGATCATCAAGCCGCTCGTCGAAGTGCGAAACCGCGTGGCCGAGGAACTCGCGCGCCGGGATTCGAAGGAATCGCTGGCCCCGATCGATCGCGATCCGGTTCCGAGCCGTTTTGCGGAATCGGTCCGGCGGTATTACGAAGAGCTCGGGAAGGACAAATGATCGTGCTCATGCCGTCTTCTCCGCCTGCCAGCAGGACGGCGTGCGACCATCAGGAGGCTGAGTAGGCATGTCGCCGTCGCTCACGCTTTCCAGTGCGCAGTGGCTCTGGCCCGCTGCGGTGTTCCTCGTCGTCGCGGTGCTGGTGCTGGTCTGGACCTACCGGGCTTCGGCGGGCCATCCCCTGCGCTGGACCTGCCTGACCTTGAAAATCCTCGGGCTCGCCGCGCTGGCCGTCTGCCTGCTCGAACCCCTTTGGCTGGGCCAGCGGCCGCGGCCGGGTGCCAATCTTTTCGCGCTGGTCGCGGACAACAGTCAGGGCCTGCAAATCCGCGACCAGGGCGACACCAAGACGCGCGGAGAATCCCTCCGCGCCCTCGTCGATCCGCAGGCCTCCGGCTGGCAGTCGATCCTCTCCGACACGTTCGAGCTGCGGCGCTACACGTTCGATTCGCGCCTGCAGGCCACCACGGATTTCAAGGAGCTGAATTTCGAGGGCCGATCGAGCGCACTCGGTGCGGCCCTGCGCACGCTCGGCGAACGCTTCCAGGGGCGGCCCCTCGCGGGCGTTCTGTTGCTCACCGACGGCAATGCGACTGACCTGACGGGCGGCACCGCGATCGACTTGCGCGGGCTGCCCCCGATTTATCCCGTCGTCATCGGGCGCCGCGACGCGGTGAACGACATCGCGGTCCAGCAGGTCAACGTCACCCAGAGTTCGTTCGAGGATGCGCCCGTCTCACTCCAAGCCGATGTGAGCTCGGCGGGTTTCCGCGGCCGACCCGTCACGGCCAAACTGATCGACCGCGGTGGCCGCGTGGTGCAGGAACAAACGGCGGATGCGCGGGCCGACGGCGAGTCGATCGCCTTCCGCTTTCAGGTGAAACCGGAACAGCCTGGGCTCTCGTTCTATCAGGTGAGCGTCAGCCCGAAAGCTCCGCCCCCTCCGGTCGATGGCAGCGCGCCAGCGCCCCGGAGCGAGGAAGCCACGCTGGCGAACAACGCGCGGGTGGTCGCCGTCGATCGCGGCCAGGGTCCTTATCGGGTCCTGTATGTTGCCGGCCGGCCGAATTGGGAGTTCAACTTTCTCAACCGCGCGGTGCAGGAGGATGCGCAGGTTCAGCTCGTCGGGCTGATCCGCGTCGCCAAGCGCGAGCCGAAGTTCGATTTCCGCGGACGTGCCGGGGAGACCAGCAACCCGCTGTTCCGCGGCTTCGGCAACCAGTCGCCGGAGGAAGTGCAACGCTACGACCAGCCGGTGCTGGTGCGGTTGAACACGCGGGACGAAGTCGAGCTCCGCTCCGGCTTCCCGCGCACGCCCGAGGAGCTCTACGGCTATCACGCCGTGATTGTCGACGATCTCGAGGCCGAGTTCTTCGCGCCGGAGCAGGCGCTGTTGCTCCAGAAATTCGTGAGCGAGCGCGGCGGCGGCTTCCTCATGCTCGGCGGCATGGAGAGCTTCGCCGAAGGAAAATATCTCCGCACCCCGGTGGGCGACATGCTCCCGGTCTATCTCGACCGCGACGAAGGCCCGGCGGAAGTTTCCGGCGGGCTCCAGCTCCAGCTGGCCCGCGAAGGCTGGCTGCAGCCGTGGGCGCGGCTGCGCGACAATGAGGCGGATGAGCGCAGCCGGCTCGAGGGCATGCCGCCTTTTGTGATTCTCAACCGGGTGCGCGGGATGAAACCGGGCGCGACTGTCATCGCCACCGTGCGCGACGAAAAAGGCGCGGAGCTTCCGGCCCTCGCCATCCAGCGTTTCGGGCGGGGCCGCACCGCCGCGCTCATGTTGGGGGATGTGTGGAAGTGGGGGATGCGGGATGCAACCTTGCACGTGGACATGGACAAAGGCTGGCGCCAGCTCGTGCGCTGGCTGGTTTCTGATGTGCCGAATCGCGTGCAGACCACGGTGGAGCCCATCGCGCAGGACGCCAATGGCGCGGTGCGCGTGCAGGTCCGGGTGCGGGACGAGAAGTTCCAGCCGGTGGATGACGCCGCGGTGGCGGTCGAGATTGAACCCGTGGTATTCGAGGGCACGGCCGGCGCGGCCGGCGCGACGATCAAGCTCGAGGCGGAAGCGGCCTTGACTGAACCCGGGCTGTACCAGGCGACCTACGTTCCGCGACAGACGGGCGGCTACAAGGCCACCGCCACGGTGAAAAACAATGTGGGCGCGGACTTGGGCCGCGGGGAAGCGGGCTGGAGCACGGATTTGGCGGCGGAGGAGTTTCGTTCGCTCGTGCCCAACACCGCGCTGCTGGAGGACATCGCCCGCAAAACGGGCGGGCAGGTCGTTGCGATCGACGAGCTGGAAAAATTTGCGCGCCGGCTGCCGCAGTTGCGCGCGCCCGTGATGGAAACGTGGTCTTACCCGGCCTGGCACACGCCGCTGATGTTTGCCTTTGCGCTCGCCTGTCTGCTTTCGGAGTGGGGCCTGCGCCGCTGGAAAGGGATGCCATGAACGCCGCGAGCAGCTGGGCCGTCGCGCCCGCTGCCGCCCCGCGCGGCCGCCGGCGGTTGCTGTCCTTCGTCACGTCGGCGGTGCTGACCGCTCTGCCGGCCCCGGGCGCCACCTCCGGCCCCGTGAGCGCCACCACGGATCGAACGACGCTCATCATCGTGGCGGGCGCGGCGGGTGAAGCCGAATTCGGCCAGAGTTTCCAGGAGCAGCTCGCGACGTGGAAAAAAAACGGCGAGCAGGCGGGCGTGAATTACATCGCCATCGGCGAAGAGGAAACCCGCGCCGTGCCCGATCGCGACCGGCTCAAGCAGGTGCTCGAGGCCGAGCCAAAAAACGGCGCCGGCGAGCTGTGGCTCGTGCTGGTTGGCCATGGCACGTTTGACGGCAAGGAGGCCAAATTCAATCTGCGCGGGGCCGATTTTTCCGCCAGCGAACTGGCCGAGTGGCTCAAGCCGATGCTGCGGCCCCTGGCGTTGATCGACACAGCATCATCCAGCGCGCCCTTCATGGCGAAACTCGCCGGCCGGAATCGAGTGGTCGTCACCTCCACGCGCAGCGGCTACCAGCAAAATTATGCCCGCTTCGGCAAATATTTCACGGAGTCGATTGGCGACCCGAAGTCCGACCTCGACAAAGATGGTCAGGTCTCGCTGCTGGAAGGTTTTCTCGCGGCCTCGCATCGCACCGGGGAGTTCTACAAGACCGATGGGCGGCTCGCGACCGAGCACGCGCTGATCGACGACAATGGAGACGGGCTCGGCACCCCGGCGGACTGGTTCCGGGGCGTTCGCGCCACGAAGCGCGCGCAGGATGGTGCACCGCTCGACGGCACGCGGGCCCACCAATTTCACCTCGTCCGCAGTCCCGCCGAGCAGCAATTGCCGCCTGAGGTCCGCTCCCGGCGCGATGCGCTCGAGCTGGAGATTGCCAAGCTGCGTGAAGCAAAGGCCAAAATGACTGAGTCGGCTTACTACGCGCAGCTCGAGAAA
>JBKJRG010000910.1:0-2501 GCA_046594805.1 Opitutaceae bacterium
GACTAATTCCGAATTTTCGTAGGGCGCGAGCAGGCTCGCGCCCTACGAGAGAAACCAAAAAACCAAACTCAGCGGGAGGCTTTCGAGCCGTTCGCACCGCAAGGAGTCAACATGGCAAAAACGCACAGCAAACGATACAACAGCGCCGTCAAAGTCGCTGATCTCACCAAGGAATACCCGCTGAAAGAGGCGGTCGATATCCTTGCGAAATTCCCGAAGACCAAGTTCGACGAGACGGTCGAACTTTCCTTCCGGCTCGGCGTTGATGCCACTTCCGGCGAGCAGAACGTGCGCGGCACCACGCCGCTCCCCAACGGCTCCGGCAAGAAAGTGCGCGTCATCGTCTTCACCGACGATCCGGCGAAGGCGCTGGCCGCTGGCGCGGACGTCGCAGGCCTGCAGGACCTGATGGCCAAGATCAACGAGGGCTGGCTCGAGTTCGACGTCGCGATCGCGACGACGGACGCGATGAAGAGCGTTCGCACGCTCGCCCGCGTCCTCGGCCCCAAGGGCCTGATGCCAAATCCGAAGGCGGGCACCGTCACCGACGACATCGCCGCGGGGATCAAGGCGGTGAAGGCCGGCCGGGTTGAGTTCAAGATGGACAAGACGGCCAACCTCGGCGTCGGCGTCGGCAAGCGTTCCTTCACGCCCGCGCAGATCCTGGAAAACGCCATGACCGTCCTCGAGGCGGTCGGCAAAGCCAAGCCCGCCACCTTCAAGGGCGGGCAGTTCATCCGCACTGTCACGATCTCCTCGAGCATGAGCCCGAGCGTGAAAGTCGCGGCCACCGAATTCTCCAAATACTGAGGAGCCGACCATGAGAGCCGAAAAACAATACCTGATTTCCGAGGTCGATACGCACCTCAAGAAGTCCGACTACGTCATCCTCACGAATTTTTCGAAGGTGACCGTGGCGGACACGGCCGAGCTGCGCAAGCGGCTCTCCGCCGAAAAGGCGGAGTTCCACGTCGTCAAGAACAGCTCGCTGCGCGTCGCCGCCAAGGCCCTCGGCCTGCCGGAGTTCGAATCCGCGCTGACCGGCCCCACCGCCGTCATCGTCGGCGGCAAGAATTCCGCCGGGGTCGCGAAGATCCTGAAAAAGTTCTTCGACGACAAGCAGAAGCTCGAGATCAAGATCGGCGTGATGGACCGCAAGCTGATCAGCGCGGCCGACCTGGCGAAGATTGCGGATCTGCCGCCCTTCGACGCGTTGCGCGCCCAGTTCCTCGGGCTCCTCACGAGCAACGCCGCGGCGTTCGTTCGGGTGCTCGATGCCAAGGTCAAGAAGGAGCAGCCCGCTCCTCCGTCTGCCTAAACCCAGCCCAACCTTCCATCACCAATCACATTGTAGGGGCGCCGCTTGCCGGCGCCCGGGCGTCGTCAAGCAACGCCCCTACAAAACAACCCGTTTTCGGCGCAAGCCGGAGAGAAAAAATCCATCGAGCCAGGCTAGGGGATACGTCCCTTAAACGCGTTTCACTTCCCGAAACCGCTAGTCCGACTCAGGAGTCATCACCATGAGCACTGTTACCAAAGACCAAGTCATCGAGTGGCTTTCCAGCCAGTCGGTCATCGATCTCGCCGCCCTCGTGAAGGATCTCGAAGGCAAGTGGGGCGTTTCCGCCGCCGCTGCCGCCGCTCCCGCTGCGGCGGGTGGCGCCGCTGCCGCCGCCGCTCCGGCCGAGGCGCAGACCGAGTTCACCATCGTCCTCAAGGAGGCCGGTGCGAACAAGATTGGCGTCATCAAGGAAGTCCGTGCCATCACGGGTCTCGGCCTCAAGGAGGCCAAGGATCTCGTCGAGGCCGCGCCCAAGAACGTCAAGGAGAACGCCCCCAAGGCCGAGGCCGAAGAGATCAAGAAGAAGCTCGAGGCCGCGGGCGCCAAGGTCGAGCTCAAGTAAGACCGCGCGAAGCTTGGCGATTTCTCTCGCACATCTTCCGATTCCATCGGGACAGGCCGTGCACCCGTGCGGCCTGTCCTTTGCCTTTCCTCCGATTGTACCTAAAGTCTGTTTGTCCAGCTTCTGCCGCGCGCATTGAGGGCACTGCCGCGCCGTTTTTCGTCTCCTAATCCTTACCGGGAAATCTCATGGCCGACCGTACTCACACTGACCGCGTTAACTTCGGCAAACTTCGCGAAGTCATCCAGCCGCCGAATCTGATCGAGATTCAAATCACGTCGTATCTCGACTTCCTGCAGAAGGGGATCCCCGAGAAGCAGCGCAAGCCGCAGGGGCTCGAGGCGGTTTTTCGTGAAGTGTTTCCCATCCTTTCGTACGACGAGCGCCTGACCCTGGAATACGTTTCCTACAACCTCGGTGATCCCAAGAACACCGAGCTCGAGTGCCTGCGCGAAGGCATCACCTACTCGGTGCCGCTCTACGTGAAGCTCCGCCTGCGCGAGGAAGACTTCATCAAGGACGAAGACATCTACATGGGTGAGATCCCGATGGTGACCGAGCGCGGCTCGTTCATCATCAACGGCGCCGAGCGCGTCG
>JBKJRG010000059.1:0-5780 GCA_046594805.1 Opitutaceae bacterium
CCCCTCGCTTCCCTTGGCGGTTTGGTGCTCCAGACGACCAAGAAGCCGCTGGCCGGACGTTCGCAGACCATTCTGGACCTCAAGGTGCAGCAATGGGGCCGGACGACCTTCAACTTCGACACCAACCAGCCGCTGGCCAATGTCGGCGATGCCAAGTTCACGTATCGTGTCGCGGGTATTTACCAGGCTGGCCAGGGGCCGCTCTACAATTCAAAGGATGATCGTCTCGGCATTTATCCCAGCTTTGCGTTCGATTGGAAGGACACGAACGTCACCCTGCAATATGGCAACATCACCTTCAAGTACCTCCCGGGCGGCACAGGCATCCTGAAGCCCGATGGCGGCATTTACACCGGTCTCGGCCACCGCAACCAGAACAGCCCGCGCAACAACGACGACCGCAATCAGATGGGCGAAATCCGCCTGAGCTGGACGCAGCGGCTCTCATCCAATTGGCAGGTGAAGTCGCAGGTCTACGACTTCAAGGTCGCCCGCCGCGGCTCGACGGCCTTCCCCACGGCCGTCAACTGGAACAACAATACGATGACCTACACGGTCCGCCGCAACGACGGTGACCAGTACGCGTTCGACGTGCAAACGGACGTGTCGGGCAGGTACAAGCTCGCCGGCATGGCGATGAACAGCGCCTTCGGCTTCAATCTCCACGACCAGACGGGCGAGAGCAAATTCATCATTGCGTCGCCTACCACGCTGCCTGGCTTCACCGGCCTGACCATCCCGATTGGCAACGCGGCCGCGATCAACGCCATCGTGCTGCCTGCCTACGGCGATTATGTCTCGCCCGCCAATCCGGGCACCCGCACCCGCCAGCACGTCAACAACGGCTATTTCATGCAGACGGTGGACGTCATCAAGGACCGCCTTACGCTCGGCGCCGGCGGGACCTACTCGTATATCGAGACGACGACAAATACCAACCTGGCGCTCCGCAATCCCTTCACCTCCACGAACGCCGCGGAGACCCAAATACTGCACCGCTATGCCGCCGTCGGACACGTCACCAAGGACATCGCGGTGTATGTCACCGAGTCCACGACCTTCAACCCCGCCATTGGCGTGGATATCAACAACGCCGTGCTGCCCCCCGTTGTCGGCAAGAGCCAGGAGATCGGCGTCAAGACCAGCTTCCTGAACGGCAGGATTTCGGTCTCGATCGCCGCCTACAAAATGGATCTGACCAATCAGGTGATTCTGGCCGCCTTCCCCGCCGTCAATGCCGCCGGTCTCAATTATTATATTCCGATCGGTGATACGGAGTCCAAGGGTTGGGACGCCTCGCTCGCGCTGTCGCCCCTGCCCGGCCTGCAGATCGTCGGAACGGCCTACAACGGCACGGTGCATGACTTCAATGGCAACCCGATCGCCGCCACGGTGGAAAACTCCTGGAGCGTCTTCAGCCGCTATGACTTCGCGCGCACGGATGCACTCAAGGGCTTTGCCTTTGGCGGTGGCGCCCAGAAAGCGGGTGGAAAATGGTTTGTAATGGGTGGCATGACCCTGCCCGGTGGCGCGCCCCTGCCGAGGAACAGCAGCGGTAACTCCATCTTCAAGCTAAAGCAGGAAGTCCTTTTGAATCTGTTCGGCGAGTACCAAGTCAACAAGTCCTGGAGCGTCCGCGTCGATTGCGCCAACGTGCTGAACAAGGTTTATGCCGTCGGTGCCCAGGGTGTCGGCCTCGCCGATATCGTCGATCCCCGGACCTTCAGTTTCCGCACGACCTACAAGTTCTAAGCGGGGTCGGCCAAGCACTTCGACGCCGGCGGGTTTCGCACCACGCGACGCTGGCCGGCGTTTCTTTTTGCCCCGCCAGGGGAGGGGTTGCTCCCGCCGGCCCGATGATTTCGCCTTAGTCCAGTCCGAGAGCAGCGCGCAGCGTAATCGTTCGTTTGTCCTTTACGGTGCCCCAAACCTTGTCGCCCATTCGCCCTTCAGCCATCTATTCGACGCGCGCCCTGACCGCGTGGACGGCGGTGGGTTTGCTCTGGTTCGCGGGAGGTTCCAATTACCTCACGCGCACCACGCTGACGACGATGCGTGGATCGATCATCGCGGACATTCCGATGACCGACGCCCAATTCGGGCTGCTCACCACGGCGTTCCTGTGGTTCTATGCCGCGGCGAGTCCATTTGGTGGATTTCTGGCCGATCGTTTCAGCCGGCGGATGGTGGTGATTTGCAGCGTGGTGCTTTGGTCGTCGATCACGCTGGTCACGGCTCACGTGAATTCCTTCGAGCCGTTCCTGGTTTTGCGGGCCCTGCTCGGGCTGAGTCAGGCCTTTTATATTCCTGCCGCCGTGGCATTGATTGTCGACTTCCACCTCGGTCCGACGCGAGCCCTCGCCGGCGGAATTCACCTTACGGGTCTCGTCTTTGGCAACATGGTGGGCGGATTGGGAGGATGGCTGGCGGAGAAACATGGTTGGAGCGACGCGTACACCTGCATCGGGTTGCCGAATCTCGCCCTGGCCATCCTGTTGATTTTTTTCCTCCGGGATCCGCCGCGCGAACACCTCCAAGCAGCGAGCCGAGCGACGCCGACCGGGAAGATTAGGCTGGGCGATGCCCTGCGGAGCCTGGCGCGGCCGGGCCCATATTATTACTTTCTCGCCTGCCAGGCGGTGCAGGGCGGGGTGAGTTGGATCATCATCGGCTGGATTCCCACCCTGATGCGGGAGAAGTTCGCCCTCGCGCAGGGCACCGCTGGCTTTTCCTCCCTCGGCTTGATGTACGGCTCTCAGATGACGGGACTCCTGATCGGTGGCTTTTGGTCGGACCGCTGGAGCCGGGCGAATCCACGCGCCCGGATCATCATCCCGGCTTTGGCGATCATGGTGGGAGCGCCGGTATTCCTGGCCACCGCTTGGATTCACTCGATCAGCCTGACCTTGCTCAGCCTCGGGATGTGGGGGCTGGCGATGGGCTTTCTTGGCGCCAACAACATGCCGATCGTCTGCCTCGTGGTTGATCCCCGCTATCGCGCGACCGCCGTCGGGATCATGAACTGTGCCACCGCCATCGTCGGCGGCTTTTCCATCTACGGCATCGGCGCCCTGCGGGACGCCAAGATGGGCTTCAGTTCGATTCTCATCATCACGGCCGTTGGGGTCTTTCTTTGCGGATTGCTGCTCTGGCTGGTGAACGTGGCCCTCAAACGCCACGAGGCCGGCGCCGCTGGGCCCTTGCCCGCCGGCTAACCTTGTCCTGCTTTCTCCTGTGCAATCATCTCCTGAATCATTGACGGCCCTGTTCCCGGCCGAGTCGTTGCGGGTTTTTTGCCGCCAGCTCCTGATGACGCTCGGCACATCGGAAGCCCACGCGCAAATCGTGGCCGACTCCCTTGTCGCGGCGAACCTGCGCGGCGTCGACTCGCATGGCATCCAGATGCTGCTGGTCTACATCCAGCAACTGCGCGCCGGCGGGATTAACGTGCCGGCGGCCGGCCGCGTCGTGAGCGAGGACGGCGTGTTCCTGCGCTACGACGGTGAGAACGGGCTGGGGCAGGTGGTGGCCGAGCAGTGCACGGATCACGCCATCCGCATTGCGCAGGCGCTGGGCATCGCGATCGTGGTGGCGAATGGTTCGAATCATTTTGGGGCCGGCGCGTGGTGGGGCGAGAAGCTGGCGCACGCGGGTTTTATCGCGATTGTGACGAGCAATGCGTGTCCGGCGGTCGCGCCCTGGCAGGGCCGGACGCCGATCCTTGGCACCAATCCTCTATGCGTCGCCGTGCCCGGCGTTGGGGGAGCTGGCCGGTGGTTGCTCGACATGGCGACGACCACAGTCGCGCTCGGCAAGCTGAGTCATGCCGCGCACCTCAATCAGGCGAGCATTCCGCGCGAGTGGGGATTTCTCGACGCCGCTGGGCAACCGGCGACGGACACCGCGGCCGCCCAACGGGGCGCCCCGACACCCATCGGCGGCTACAAGGGCACGGGGCTGGCCATGCTGGCGGAGATTCTTTCCGCCGGGCTGAGCGGCGGCTCCATGGCGACGGAATTGCCGATCTACCGCACCGGCGGCGATCCCCTCGGTATCAGCCACTGCTTCATCGCGATCGATCCGAAGCGTTTTCTCCCGCCGGGTGAATTCGAAACGCGGATGGGACGCCTCGTTGACATGGTCAAGGGGGCCGAACCCGCGCCGGGCTACGATGAGGTCCTGGTCGCGGGCGAGCCCGAGTGGCGCTGCGAAAAGATCCGGGTGAACGAAGGCATCCCGGTGCCGTTGAAGCTCTGGTCGAAATTCATCGCGGTGGCCGGCGAACTCGGGGTCAGCCCGCCGACGCCCGAGCCGGGCCATTGACCAAATATCTCTATGAAAAAAATGCGCTTTGGAATCCTTGGCTCCGGCTTCATGGGAAGAACTCACGCCGAGGCCGTTCGCCGGCTGCCCAATGCGGAGCTCGTCGCAGTGGCCGGCGGCAGCCGGGCCCCGGGCCTGGCTGAACGTTACGGGATGAACTGCGAGCCTGACTACGAAACGCTGGTGCGCCGCCGCGACATCGACGCGATCGTGGTGACCACGCCGCATCACGTGCACGTGCAGGAGACGCTGGCGGCCATCCAGCAAGGGAAACATGTGCTGGTCGAGAAACCCATGGCGACGACCGTGAAGGACTGCGATCAGATGATCGCCGCCGCCAAGTCAGCCGGACTGACGCTGTCGGTCGGTTATCAGCAGCGATTCCGCGTCAATAATGTGAAGGCGCGCTCTCTCATCCAGGAAGGAGCGATCGGCACGGTATTGTCGGCCCTCGTCTCGATGCCGATGTATGCGGGCACGATTAAATCCGGCGGATTCGGCGGGAATTGGGCATGGTGGAACGACCCGGCGAGCGTGGGACATTTGATGAACAGCGCACCGCACGCCATCGACATGCTGCGCTGGTTCACCGGCGGTGACGTTGTCACGGTGTCGGCATTTTCGCGCACCTTCCTGCCCGATATTTCCGTCGAGGATACGACGATGGGGCTCTTCGAGTTTTCCACCGGGGCCATCTGCTCCCTGTTCTCCAGCCGCGCACTGCCGGCGCCGTCATTCCCGGGCGAAGATTTTCGCTTTCGGATCATCGGCAGCACGGGGCTGCTCGACCTCGACCCCTACGGGGAACTGCGCATGTCCGACGCGCAGGGCTGGCGGCTGATGTCACAGCAGCCGCCGGTGAAGCACGAGGGCGCGGACACGGCGTTTGCCGACGTGCGCATGCAGGCATACACCGACCAATTGCAGGCCTTCGTCGACGCGATCGAGGGGCGACCCAGCCAGGTAGGCACCGCCGAAGCTGGTCGTGCGGCCGTCGAGGTCTGCGCCGCCATGATGAAATCGTCCGCCGAAAAATGCTGGATTTTTCCGGGCAAGGGGAAATGAACTCGCGGCTTTAGCCCGCGGTAACCTGTGACCGTCAGGGCCGGCGTCTCCATGCAAGCAATGGTTTTTTGGGAACCGGGCGGCTTCTCGCTCGATCGGGCCAACCCATACGCCAGCCTCCTCGCCCGCGCGCTGGAGGCCCATGGCGTGCGCTCGGTGGCGGGCTTTCGGGAAAACCTGACGCCCGCCTGGCTGCGTTCTCATCGCGACTCATTCGATGTTTTGCACCTGCACTGGCCGTGGGGACTTTATTCGGGCGCGGACCTCGAGGAAACCACCCGCAACTGCGCCGCGCTGATCGACGCGCTCTTCCTGGCGCGCGCGCTCGGCTACAAGGTGGTGTGGACCATGCACAATCTCTATCCGCACGACAGTGTGACTCGCGATCTCGA
>JBKJRG010000074.1:0-13215 GCA_046594805.1 Opitutaceae bacterium
CCGGTTCGTCGGAAGACGTGAGCATCACCAGCACTGTATGGTTGAGGAGCTGGCGCGCCTTGAGCCACTCCAGCACTTCAAAACCATTCACGACGGGCATCTTGATATCCAGGAAGACCGCCGAGGGCCACGGTTGCTGGCCCGCCTGGCAGGCGGCCAAATAATCCAAGGCGGCTTCGCCGCCATCCGCGACATCGAACTGGTTCCTGATTCCGGCCTGGACCAGCATCCGCGCGAAAAGGTAAACCGCATCCGGTTCGTCGTCGACCAGCAGGACGCGTCGCGGCTCAATGGACGAACCCGGCGACGGGTGCGGGTCATGCTCGACTGGAAGCCGGGGGGACATAAATAACCGGGGGGGGCGGTACCCTCTCATTTTATCGCGCTACCGTATAGTAGGTCCGCGCCCTGAGGCCGGTTTAGACCAATACGTCCATTCTGGTTAATCTACTTTCCTATTTTACCGTCGGAATTTTTCCCGGGGCTTAAAGTTTGCACTACGCATGCGTACGCTCCGGACTAGCCCGGATGTCACAGTTTTTAGTGATTGATCACAACGCGGATGGGAGGACGTTGCTCACTCGCACCCTACGGCGAAAATTTCCCAATGCGGAGTTGGTGGAATGCGGCGCAGCGGACCAGGCGACCACCACTTTGCAGGGGGGCGGCTTCGATGCCGTGGTGGTCCATCGCACCGAAGAAGTGGATGGCGAGATGCTGGTGCGGTTGCTGCGGCGGGTGAATCCCACCGTCCCGATTGTGGCGGTATCCGGCATCGACCGATCGGAAAAGCTGCTGGCCGCCGGTGCGAGTGAGTTTCTGAATTACGATGAATGGTTGCGGCTGGGCACGGTGGTGGCCAAGCATCTGCCGAATCCCGACCCCTGATGCCGCTCTCCGGATCCAAAGGCACCGTGCTCCTGGTGAATGACGATCCGGATGTTTTGTTTCTCTGGCGAAACCTGCTGACCCTGGCGCTCCCCCATTGCCGGTTGCGGGAGGCGACCGATGCCGCCACCGCACTTGGCCTCGCGGAGGATCCGGCGGTCGTCGCGATTGTGACCGACATGAAGATGCAGCCGGTCGATGGCGTGGCGATGGTGCGGGCCCTGCGGGCGAAAGGTTCGCGTCTACCGATCGTCATGGTTTCCGGGATGGAAAATCGCCGGGCCGAGGCGATGGAAGCCGGCGTATCCGAATTCCTGACCGCTGATCAGTGGGTCGAGATCGCCGGCAAGGTTTCCGAATTGGTGTAGGACGGTGGAAGGCTCGGATGACGAAACGCTCACGCGTTCCGCTACAAAAACGACCCAAGACTCAAAACTCCAAACTCCAAACTAAAAACCGCCGCGAAGCGGCTACCCCGGCGGCCACGTCATTTGCCGCCTGGCCAGGAGGTGAATGTGGAGGTGCGGGACCGACTCGCAGGCTTGCGGGCCATTGTTCACCACCAGACGGAATCCTTCCGCGAGTTTGAGCTTGCCGGCCACCCGGCCCGCCACGAGGAGGAGATGCCCCAGCACCGCCTGGTCATCCGGCGCTGCCGCGCCAACGCGCGGGATTGGTTTCTTGGGAATGATGAGGAGGTGCACCGGCGCCTGGGGCTGGATGTCGTGCAGCACGATGCAGTGCTCGTCCTCGTGCTCGATTTTCGCCGGGATTTCGCGATCGATTATTTTCTGAAAAAGGGTGCGGGCCATGTGCGGTGGGGGGGAGCGGAGCCAATCCCGCGGCCGGAAAAACCTCGAACCTTTTCGGCGGGCCCAGGAGTGGAGTTGAAACGGTGGACTCGTTGCCCGACTCGCTCCACCTTCCGAGGACTGCCAAGCGCTACCAAAGCCTACGAAATTTTTTGTGGAATTTATCCGCGAGCAGTTCAGCTTTGGCGCTCACCTGAGGAGTGGACCACTGCTGCCGACTTCAGATCTCAATCGCCTTCTCGTAATCGACGATAGTGCGGATGATCACCTCCTCTTCTGCGCCATCTTGCGTCGGGCCGGCATCACGAACCCGGTCGACTGGGTGTCGTCGGGAGAAGACGCCATGCATTACCTCGACGGCTGCCTCGCCGGCCTGAAGCCCTGGCCTTCGGTCGTGTTTCTCGACATAAGATGCCGCTGATCGACGGCTTCGACGTGCTGGAGTGGGCCCGCGAGCGGGGGGTGAGCGGCCGCACGGTGATCGCAATGATGTCCACCTCAGTGGAGGCGCATGATATCAGCCGGGCGTTTGCGCTGGGCGCGCACAGTTATGTGGCGAAGGCGGGCAAACCGGCACCGCTGATCGAATTGGTGAGGACGGCGAGCCTGTTTTCATCGCCGGCCGAAGCAGCGGCCAGCATGCCGCGCTGGCAACTTCACTTTGGAAACACGTCTGGCCCGTTCGCGTAACGCGCCAAAGTATGAATCGGGTGGTTTCTTCCGCTGCCCCCGCGTAACGAACGCCGAACGTTTTTGGATGCCTCTCCCGCAGTAATGTCGTGGCAAAAATTACTTGCCGCCGGATCGAACCGAAATACATCCCGACCCGTGGACGATAACAAGGATTTGACTCTCCCCTACCTGTTGGTCGCCTTTGCCGGCAGGATGCTGGCGAACAAGGAATCGGTCACACTCCCCATCGAGGCGCTTCAGACCCAAGGCTACGATACCGAGGTCCTGGTGGAAATGGTGGCACACTATAATACGCTTCCCCTCTCCAATCGCGAGTTCGCCATTTCCACCAAGGGGGCTCCGTCGCCATCCGTCGACTCCAGCCCGCCAGTCAGCCCGTTTCGCCGGCGACCCCCACTTTTATTTCTCATCCGAAGCCGTCCGCGCCGGCATCCGCGAAGCAGACGGGAGTGGCCAAGCCGCTAGTGTCCCTTTCGGGGCTGGCCAGGCTCGGCAGGGAGGGAAGAGTTCGGGCGACGCTCGCAAAAGTGACCGGGGTGTGGCGTGGGAGCCCAATTGATCGCCGCGCGGCGCAGGAAGCGCGGGCGAGTCACGCGGGCCAATTGACGATCGTCCGGCGGTAAAACGAGGAAGACCGCAGAGCCCGTGGCTCCGCGGTCAATCCCTCCCGCCTCGATTCCTCCCTCCCGCCATCCTCCGTTCCGTATGGTCTAGCTCCGTATTGAGAGACCGAGCACTGCTGCCGCCGTTCCGGTTTGGGGCTGGGGTCAACGCCCCTTTCTGCTTCGCGCCGGTCCCCTGAAACGAAAAAACAGTGCGGCATTACTTCGCGGCCACTCGCGCTCCAGGCGAGCCGGTTTGATTCGAGGAAGACTGCATCCGACCTGCCTGGCGGCGGTTGCGGCAGCCGCGCCAGGCTCTCTGTGACCCAACGGTTTTTGTTCGTTAGAGTGTGCAGCAGGCGGGCTAGTCTAGCCCGAGTTGGGCGCTCACTCAGGACCGGAAACCGGCGTCACCGCGAGGGCCTGCTCCGCAGGCACGTGCCTCACTCGCGCGAGAAAGGATGTGACGAAGCCCGCGACACGATGCCCGCGAGGTCCGCGTCCGTGGGGAATTTCTCGAAATACTCATTCGCCCCGCTGCTCATCGCACGGGCGCGATCTTCCAGGCGGGCCGAACTGCTGATCACCGCGACCGGCAGGTTTTTCAAATGGGATCTGGCTTGCAGCCACTGGAGGACGTCGAACCCGTCCACCATCGGCATTTTCAGATCGAGCAGGAGGACGCACAGCCGCGTGGCATCGCTCGCGGACCGCATTTCCAGGAACTTGATCAATTGCTCGCCATCGCGAAACGCGACGACCGGATTCGCGATCCCCGCTTTCGCCAGCCGGTGCTGAAGAATGTACAGATCGTCCGACTCATCATCAGTGATGAGGATCGTCGCGAGCGGTGAATTGAGCGGGGCGGGAGCTATGCCAGAAGTAAAGCATACTGGCCTACGGCGCGCAAGGGGGGTCTGACCTCCCGGCAGGACGGAAAACGCTCACGCTCGCGCGGGCCGAGCGGGGCGCGCGAATCTTCGCGGCGCTCGAACCAATTGTTCCACCAGTGGGAAGTGCACGTGCCAGGGATTCTGGCGCAAGCGCTCGGAATTCTCAGGGAGATTTATAGGAGAATCCCCTAAACAAAAACGATGGATATTTTGCGTGCGCAAAAAAAGATTACGCGCACATGAGCGCCGACATCCCACTGGACTCCGTTTCACCGACTGGGATTGCCGGCCTGGACGAGATTTTGAAAGGGGGCTTTCCCGAAAACCGGCTCTACCTGCTGCTGGGCCAGCCGGGCGTGGGCAAGACGACCATGGCGTTGCAGTACCTCCTCGAGGGCGCCCGTCGGGGCGAAACCGGTTTGTACATCGCGCTCTCCGAAACCAGGGACGAAATTCTTTCGGTGGCGCGTTCCCATCGCTGGGACCTCGAGAAGATTTCGATCTTTGAATTGTCGGCGCTCGAGCAACAACTCGCCTACGAGGAGCAGAACACGGTTTTCCACCCGTCGGAGATCGAGTTGAACCAGACCACCCAGATGCTCCTGCAGCGGATCCAAGAGGTGAAACCGAAGCGCCTGGTGCTCGATTCCTTGTCGGAGTTGCGGCTGCTGTCCGATTCGCCGCTGCGCTACCGGCGCCAGATGCTCTCGCTCAAGCAGTTTTTTGCCGGGCAGAAAATGACCGTCCTGCTCCTGGACGATCACTCCGCGGATGGAGGCGACCTTCATGTCCAGAGCATCGCCCACGGAGTGCTCACGATCGAACAGATCGTCTCGGACTACGGCTCGGAAAAGCGCCGGATTAAAATCAACAAGCTGCGCGGCTTGAACTTTGTGGGCGGCTACCATGACGCCCTGATCGAGCCGGGCGGGATGAAGATCTTTCCGCGGCTGGTCGCTTCAGAGCACAAGGGGAAAGGGAACCGTTCCATTTTCAACTCGGGCATTTCGCACCTCGACAATCTGGTGGGTGGCGGGCTGGACGGCGGCACGAGCTGCCTGCTGCTCGGGCCGGCGGGGACCGGCAAGTCGACGATCGCGCTGCAATTCTCGGTCGCGGCGGCGCAGCGGGGAGAAAAAGTCTTCCTGTGCCTTTTCGAGGAAAACCTGGAGACGATGATGGCGCGCGCCGCCTCGGTCGGCCTGCCCCTCGATGCGCACATCGCGTCAGGGATGATCGAGGTCCAGCAGGTCGACCCGGCGGAGCTCGCGCCCGGCGAGTTTGTGCACGGGGTGATCGAGCAGGTGAAAGCGCATAATGTCCGCATCGTGGTCATCGACAGCCTGAACGGCTACATGCAGGCGATGCCGGACGTGAAGTTTCTCAATATCCAGCTGCACGAGCTGCTGTCCTACCTCAACCGGCAGGGGGTTTTGACGCTGATGACCGTCGCGCAGCACGGACTGGTCGGTCACATGCAGACGCCAATCGATCTGACCTACCTGGCCGACTCGGTGATCCTGCTGCGGTTCTTCGAACAGGGTGGCCGGATCAAGAAGGCAATTTCGGTCATCAAGAAACGCATCGGCAAGCACGAGGACTCGATCCGTGAATTCCGGATTGACGACCAGGGCGTGCGCGTCGGCGAACCGCTGGAGGAGTTTCACGGCGTCCTCACCGGCACGCCGACCTTCGCCGGCGAGGCCGGGCAGATGCTGCAGAAGCGCGGAGCATGAGCGCGGATTTGCCGGCGGGCGCTCGCGTCCTGATCATGGCGCCCCTTGGCGCCGATGCGACCAACATCCAAAACGTCCTGACCGGCGCCGGGCTGGCGTCGAAAATTGGCCGGACAGAAGCCGATTTTCGGGCGGATATTTTGGGGGGAAATTGCGGAGCGCTGCTCGTGACAGAAGAAGCATTGTCGCCGGCCTTGATCCGCGCGCTGGGCGAAGTGTGCGAGGCGCAGCCCCCGTGGTCCGATCTCCCGGTGGTATTGATCTCCAGCCTGGACCTGGCGCAGGCCGGTTCCAAAGGGGTCACGCTGTTGCGGGGCCCCCGTCGGATCGTGACGCTGTTGGAGCGCCCGCTGCGATCGGTGACCCTGCTGGCGACGCTGCACGCGGTGCTGGCGGCCAGGCATCGCCAGTATGAAATCAGGGATTTGCTCGAGGAACGGGACGCACTGCTGAGCTCGCTCGAAACCCGGGTGGCACAGCGGACCGCGGAACTGCAGCGGATGGTCCAGGAAATGGAGGCGTTCTCCTACAGTGTGTCACATGATCTGCGTTCCCCGTTGCGAAGCCTGGCGGGCTATGCCGAGGTGCTGCTGGAGGATTTCGCGGCGGAACTGCCGCCGGAAGCGCGCACTTACCTGGATAAAATCGCCCGGGCGGCCAAGCGGATGGACAACCTGACTCAGGACGTGCTGGCCTACACCCGCGCCACCCGATGCGAGATGGAAACCACCACGGTGGATTTGGATTCCCTGTTTGCCGAGATGATCGAGCAATACCCGGCGCTGGGCGCGTCGGCGGAGTGTTTCCGGGTTCAGCGGCCGCTCGGGCGGGTGCGGGGGCATGTGCCGTCGCTGGTGCAGTGTTTCTCGAATCTGCTGGGGAACGCGGTCAAGTTTGTCCCGCCGGGCCGGGCGCCGAGGATTGAAGTGTGCGCCGAGCAGAACGGTCCGTGGCGGCGCGTCTCGGTCAAGGACAATGGCATCGGGATCGAGCCGGGCCAACAGGAGCGGATTTTCGGAATGTTCGAGCGGGTGGCGGGGCGGGAAATCCCCGGCACCGGCATCGGCCTGGCGATCGTGAAAAAGGCAGTGGAGCGCATGGGAGGAAAAGTCGGCGTGACCTCTGCGCCCGGGGCGGGTGCGGAATTCTGGGTGGAATTGCTGTCGGAGGAACCTGCCCGCCCGGCCGCCGGCCAGAAGGAGTGTGTCACTGCGGAAGCGGGTGCAGCGACGGAGGAATCCGCCGGAGTTTCAGTGACGCGGTGAACGATCGGTCGGCGGTGCGGGATCCGGGCGCCAGCTGGCCTACAGGATCAGGGTTTAGGTCAGGGTTTTGCTGTAGGCGAGCTTGCTGAGCTGGCTGCCGCGGCGCGGATTTGTCGTTTGCCAGCGCGGGAGGCATGACGGCACCGTGTTTTTCCATGCCAGCGTTTGCCCTGACGATTTTTACCGGAGCGTTCCTGCTGTTCCAGGTCCAGCCGCTCATCGGCAAGTACATCCTGCCGTGGTTTGGCGGCAGCCCCGGCGTTTGGACGACGTGCATGCTTTTTTTCCAGATGCTGCTGCTCGGCGGATACGCCTACGCCCATTTTCTCAGCCGCCGATTGAAACCCCGCACGCAGGTGATCGTGCACCTCGTATTGCTGGCGGTGGCGCTCGCCACGCTGCCGATTACACCGGACGACGCCTGGAAACCCAAGGCCAGCGGTGATCCGACCTGGCGGATCCTGGCCTTGCTCACGGTCAGTCTCGGTCTCCCTTATCTCGTCCTGTCCGCCACCGGGCCGCTGATGCAGGAATGGTTTCGGCGGATGAATCCAGGCGCTTCCCCGTACCGGCTGTATGCGCTTTCCAACGTCGGTTCGCTGCTCGCGCTGATCAGCTATCCGTTTTATTTTGAAACCCAGTTCAGCCGGGCGGCGCAGGCGGAGTTCTGGTCGGCGGGGCTGGTGATCTATGCGCTCGGCTGCGGGTTTTGTGCCTGGCGGGTGTGGCGCCATGCGCCGGCCACCGTGCCAGGGTCGGTGGAGGAGGCGGCGACCGGGGCGACGCCCCCGCCCCGCGGCCACCGCCTGCTCTGGGTGGCTTTGCCGGCCTGCGCGTCGATCCTGCTCCTGGCGGTGACGAACAAGATGTGCCAGGACGTCGCCGTCATCCCGTTCCTGTGGGTGCTCCCGCTCGCGCTGTACCTGGTGACGTTCATCATCTCGTTCGACAGCCCGCGTTGGTATTCCCGGTTCTATTACACGCTACTGCTGGTCGCCGCGCTGGTGGCGGTTTGTTTCGCGCTTTTCGCCGGGGCGGACATGCCGATTGTGCGGCAGGTGGTGATTTATTCGGCCACGCTGTTCGCCGGCTGCATGGTCTGCCATGGCGAGCTTTACCGCCTGAAGCCCGACCCACGGCAGTTGACGTCGTTCTACCTCATGATCGCGGCGGGGGGAGCGCTGGGCGGGCTGTTCGTGGCGCTGGTGGCGCCGTTTGTCTTCACCAACTACTACGAAATGCACCTGAGCCTCGGCCTGACGGGCTTGCTGCTGCTGGTGGTCACGCTGAAGGGACCGGCGGAGCTGAGCGCCGCTCGTGCCCGGGGGTTGTTCCTGCTGCTGGCCGCGGCGGGCGTCTACGGCCTGGAACTTGCCTTCCGGGTGGGAGTGGAGTGGCTGCGGGAGCGGGCGGGCGGGGTTCCCGGCACGGGCTGGGCCAGCTGGAATTGGCCGCAGGTGGCGCGCTACCGGGGTTGGATTTGGGTGCTGATCGCGGCGGTGGTAGTGGCGGTCATCTTCCGGCAGCGGCGGCGGGCCTGGGCGATGAACTGGCAGGCCGCGACCGGCGGGCTGCTGGCGACCGGGCTGGTCGCGCTCGCGGTGGCGCTCGCGTTGCAGATTCGCGGCTCGCTGCGCAATTCGCTTTTCAGTGCGCGCAATTTCTATGGCGTCCTCTCGGTCTATGAATACGCGGAGGCCGGCCCCGACGCCCGCTATTACCTGCTGCAGCATGGGCGCATCACGCATGGCATGCAGTTCGCGCTCCCGCAGCGCGCGCGGGAAATCACCTCTTACTTTGGACCGAGCACCGGGCTGGGCCTCGCCCTGAAACATTTTCCGCGGCAGCAAAACCAGCGGGTCGGCCTGCTCGGCCTCGGCGTCGGCACGGTCGCCGCCTATGGCAAGCCCGGCGACTATTACCGGATCTACGAGATCAATCCGCAGGTGAAGGAAATCGCCGAGCGTCCGTTCAGCTACGTCGCGCGCAGCGACGCGAAGGTCGAGATCGTGATGGGCGACGGCCGGCTTTCGATGGAGAACGAGCCGCCGCAGGGCTTCGATTTTCTGATCATGGATGCGTTCAGCAGCGATGCGGTGCCGGTGCATTTGCTGACCAGGGAGGCCTTCGAGATTTACCAGCGCCACCTCAAGCCGGATGGCGTGATCCTGGTCAACATCTCCAACCGGTACCTTGACCTGCGGCCCGTGGTCGAAAATGCGGCCCGCGCGCTGGGTTTCCGATCTTGCCGGATCGACCGCGAGGATGGCGCTGGCGAGGAGGACAACGGCGAGGGCGGCTGGTGGCTCTACGCGTCGTCGTGGATGATTTTAAGCAAGAACCACGAATTCATGGATCGCGGCGCCATCCGCTGGGCCGCGGCCCCGCTGCCGGAAAAGCGGGTCGACGTGCCGCTTTGGACGGACGACTACACCAGCATGTTCAAGATTCTGCAGTAGGGAGGCCGGAGGAAATGAGAGCGAAGATGGGGCCGCGGCGCCCCGCCGCGTTTCGGCCGAAAACCGGGGCGGGGGCGCCCCGGCCCCATTTCAAGCCGACGGGAAGCCTACAAAAACAACAACTGCAGGTGCGAATCCCGCAGGGTCCGCGCGGCGGCGAGTTGCCGGATGAACGTGAGCGCTTCCTCGTAGTCCCGTTTGCGTCGGGCGGTGGCGCGGCCGGTGGGTGGAATCAGCGCGGGTCGGAGATTGGTGACGAGGAGCGTCGACTCGCGATACGGCGCCAGTTTTTTCAGCCCGGCCATGATTTCGGCGCGGGTGAACAGCGGGGTGGGCGAGGCGAGGGTCAACGAGGCGTCCCAGTGGTAGAAGCCATGGGAGGGCTGGCCGGCAAACAACTGGGCGAGGAGCGTGGCGGCCGCGGCATTGAACATCGCGTCGTAGGTTTTCGCCGCCCAAGGATAGGCGGCGATCTTCGCCTCGAATTCGGTGAGGCTGAAGGCGATGGCCGACTTGATCTGATCCGCCAGGTAAAGGTCCTGCCCGGTGGCGTGGGCGAACAACGCATTGATGAAATGCAGCCGCCGCAGGTCGTCCTGCGAGCGAGGCAGCGCGGGGATCGGCATGGCGAAACCGCCGCGCCTCAGGGGCCCGGTTTCTTCGGCTGGCCGAGCGTGCTGATCTCGTCGACGAACTCGGCCACGTCACGAAATTCCTTGTACACGCTCGCGAACCGCACGTAGGCCACCGGGTCGACGTTGCGCAGCCGGTGCATCACGCCCTCACCGATCGCCTGGGAGGGAATTTCCTTCTCGTACTGCGTTTCCAGCGCGTCGAGCAGGTCCTCGATCAGCATCGCGATCTGCTCGGCGTCGACCGGCCGCTTGTGGCAGGCGGCGCGAACGCTGCGCACCAGCTTCTCGCGGTCGAAGTCCTCCCGGCGGCCGTCGCGCTTCAGGACCACGATGCCGTCGCGCACCAGCGTCTCGGTCGTGCTGTAACGGTGGCCGCACTCGAGGCATTCGCGGCGGCGCCGGATGGTCGACCCTTCCTTGCTGATCCGGGAGTCGATCACTTTGTCCTCAATCGAGGTGCATTTCGGACAGCGCATGGGACGTCAGCCTTGGCCCACGGAACACACGGAACACACGGAATACACATCAGCCGGGATTTTCATTTCCGTGTCTTCGGTGTGTTCCGTGGGCCTCAATTCAGTTCCAGGAAGTTTTGCAGGATCTTCATCCCGCCTTCGGTCGCGATCGACTCCGGGTGGAATTGCACGCCCCAGATCGGCAGCGTCCGGTGGCGGAGGCCCATCACTTCGCCTTCGGCGGTCTCGGCGGTGATGGCCAGCTCCGCGGGAAAGCTGGCGCGCTCGACCAGCAGGGAATGGTAGCGGGTGGCCGCGAAATCCTGGGGCATGCCGCGAAACACGTCCGTGTTTTGATGGCGAATGGGCGAAGTCTTGCCGTGCATCAGCCGCGAGGCCCGGATCACGTTGCCGCCGAAATAGTGGCCGATCGACTGGTGCCCCAGGCACACGCCGAGAATCGGTTTCTTCCCGGCGAAGGCCTGGATGATGTCGAGGGTGACGCCGGCCTCGCGGGGTGAGCACGGGCCGGGCGAAAGGAGCACCCGCTCCGGGTTCAACGCGAGCGCCTCCGCGGGGGTGATTTCGTTGTTTCGAAACACGCGCTGTTCCACCCCCAACTGCCCAAAATATTGGACGAGGTTGAAGGTAAACGAATCGTAGTTGTCGATGACGAGGAGCACTCGGCGCCAATAACCGATGGAATGGAGGTGGGGTCAAGCGCGGGGGGCCAACCGAATTCATAAAGGGCGCAAGTCAGGTTTTGAGCGCCGCCGGTCTGGAAGACATGGGCGGGACGCCCATGCCACGTGGCACGGGCGTCCCGCCCGTGGGTTTGAACGATCGATCAAAACCTGATTTGCGCCCATTCATAAACCATTTGCCACCTGACGCGCGGCGGCTTTCGTTAGGGCCATGACCAGCACTGCGGAACTTGTGAAGCTGCCCGTCGCGGAGCGTCTGGCGCTCATCGACGAGTTATTGGCGTCGATTTCAGAAAATGAGATTTCCATCGAACCGGCGCAGGTGGAGGAGGCGCGCGGACGCTGGCAGGAGCTGAAGGCCAACCCGGCGCTCGGTCTGTCCTACGAGCAGCTGAAAGCGAAGCTCGGGTAGTCTGCGTGACGTACCGGCCGGTTTTTCATCCAGGCGTCGAAGCGGACGTGCGCAAGGCGATGGCGCGTTACGGCTACGAGGAGCGGTCGCCGGGCCTGGGCGAACGATTCAAGCGCACGTTTTACGCGACGGTGGACGAGATGCTTTTTCTTCCGGCAAAAAACGCGGTGAAAGTGGACGAGGAGATTCGCACGCGGTTGATGCGGCCGTTTCCCTATTTGATTTTCTACGCTGTGGCGGACGACATCATTTTCGTACTCGCGGTGCAATACGCCGGAAGAAAGCCAGCGTATTTGCGTGCCGTCGTACGGGAGCGGCACGGAGAATAAATGGCGCAGCATTTCCAGCTCCTCGCGACCGATACCGTTACCGCTGCCCGCCGCGGGCGACTGCAAACGCGGCACGGCTCGATCGAGACACCCATTTTCATGCCGGTGGGCACGCAGGGCACGGTCAAGGCAGTGACGCCGCAGCACCTCCGCGAGATCGGTGCGCAGGTCATCCTCGGCAACACCTATCACCTCAACCTGCGGCCGGGCAGCGAACTCATCCGCGAACTCGGCGGCTTGCATGCGTTCATGGGCTGGGATGGGCCGATTCTCACCGACAGTGGCGGGTTCCAGGTTTTCTCGCTGGCGAAGCTGCGCGACATCCGGGACGACGGCGTGGCCTTCGCCTCGCACCTGGACGGCGCCAAACTTTTTCTCGGTCCGCGGGAGGTCATGGACATCCAGCGGAATCTCGGCAGCGATATCGCGATGGTGCTCGACGAGTGCCCGCCCTGGCCGTGCGAGCGCGACGCCTGCGCCAAGGCGGTGGCGCGCAGCTTTCGTTGGGCCCAGCAGTGCAAACAGCTCGCCACCGACAGCGGGTTCCTCGCCGGGGGGCACCACGTGTTTGCGATCGTGCAGGGTTCGACCTTCGACGATCTCCGGCGGGAAGCGGCGGAGGCGCTCGCCGCGCTGGATTTCCCGGGCTATGCGGTAGGAGGCGTCAGCGTGGGCGAGCCGGAGCCGGAAATGCTGAAGCAAGTGGGCGCGACGACGCGCTTTCTCCCGGCGGACAAGCCGCGCTACACGATGGGACTGGGCACTCCGCCGCAACTGCTGAAGATGATCGCGCTGGGCGTGGACATGTTCGACTGCGTGCTGCCGACCCGGGTGGCCCGCAACGGCCTGGCGTTCACGCCGGACGGCCCGTTGAACCTCCGCAACGAGCAATTCCGCAAGGACCCGCGGCCGATCGTCGAAGGCATGGCGAACTACACCGCGAATTTTTCCCGGGCGTACCTGCGTCACCTCAACATGGCGGGCGAGATGCTCGCGGGAACGCTGCTCACGATCCACAACCTGCATTTCTTCCTCGAGCTGATGGCGCAGGCGCGCGCGCACATCGAGGCGGGGGATTACGCGCCGTGGCACTGCGGGTGGATCGAGCGCTACGAGACGGGGGCGGCCGCGCGGGTGGCGGGCGTGGCGCTGTAGTGCAGGGGCGTCGCTTGACGACGCCCGCGGGATAAGTACGGGCAAGGTTTTCGCGGGCGTCGACAAGCGACGCCCCTACCCAGACAATTGTCAGTACCGCACGCGCACGCCGATGCGGTAGTTCCAAGCCTCGCCGGGACTGCTCGCGACATCGGTCTTGCCGACAGAAGCAAAGGC
>JBKJRG010000271.1:0-5780 GCA_046594805.1 Opitutaceae bacterium
ATCTGCGGACCGAGATTCTTCAGGACGCCGCAGGATTTCTGGGAGATACCGTGGAGCTGATCCGGCGTGAGCTTTCCCGCTCCCGCGATTTCACGTTCGATTACGTATTTGGGCATATGTTTTTGGGATGAACTGAAAGCTGCTTATTTTGCCTAGACGTCCGAGCGCGGCTGGCGCCGCAACCGAAGGGTGGAGGGGTTGAACCCATGGGAGGGGACCGGCGCCGGCGGTAGCGTGAGAGGATGAAAACAAAAACGACGTCTCATGGCGGTCTCGGGGTGACGCAGTTTCTGGCCGCGCACGGCGCGGATGTCACGGGCGTAATCGCGAACGCACCCGAAGGGTTTTTAGGTTGCTTTCATCGCTCGAAGTACCCGTTTTGTCAGCATCGAAATAGACTGAGAAGCCGGCGGAAATCTGACGCTCGCCTACCTTAGCTAAGAGCAGATTTGGGGTTTGCCCAGTCGGAGGGGCTGCGCTCAGGGACGAGCACGAGGAGGCGTGCAGCGGCGCGTGCCACCCGAAATCCAAACTCCAAACCCGCCTAGCACTATTGCGCCATCTTCGCGACCTTGCGGATGGCGGGCTCCTCCCCGACGGGCAGGGCGAGCAGATCGTAATCCTCAAATCCGGTGATTTCCACGTGGGCGAACGCGCCCACCGGCACCGTAATCGGAAGATAAATACGGCCGTCGATATCGGGTGCGTCGGCCTCGCCGCGCGCCACCCCAGGCTCTTCGACGAGGACCTTGAGCGTCCGGCCCACCTGGGTCTCGCTTACGTCGGCCGCGATCGTCTGCTGCAGGGCCATCACGCGGTGCCAGCGCGCTTCCTTCGTTTTCTTCGGGACTTGCTCCTCCATCCTGGCCGCGCGAGTGCCTTCCTCCTGGGAATAGCGGAAGACGCCGAGCCGTTCGAACTTTGTCTCGCGGATAAAATCGCACAGTTCATCCACGTCCGCCTCGGTCTCGCCCGGAAAGCCGACGATGAAGGTCGTGCGAATGGCGATGCCTGGGATGCCGACGCGGATGCGCTGGATCAATTTACGGATGTAGTCGCCGCTCGTTTCGCGCTGCATCCGGCCGAGCATGTTGTCGCTGATATGCTGGAGCGGGATATCGATGTAACGGGCCACCTTCGGGCATTCGGCAATGGTGCGGATCAGCTCGTCGCTCCAGTGGGCCGGGTGGGTGTAGAGCAGCCGGATCCAGAAATCGCCCTCGATGGCATTGAGTTCGCGCAAAAGGGTGGTGAGCGCGGTGCCGCGGGTCGAGTCGACCGGGGTGCGCGGATTAGGCCGCTGCTCCCAGGTGTCCATGCCGAAGAAAGTGGTGTCCTGCGAGATTAGGTTAATTTCCTTCACGCCCTCGCGCACGAGCTGGCGCGCCTCGGCGACCACGCTGGCGACCGTGCGGCTGCGATGGCGGCCGCGAATCTGCGGGATGATGCAAAACGTGCAGGGGTGGTTGCAGCCCTCGGCAATTTTGATGTACGCAAAATGTTTTGGCGTCAGCCGGAAGCGCGGCGTGTCGTAGTCGGGGATCCAGGTGGATTTGCCCTCGATGAACGAGACCGGGACGTGATTCGCGCTGCGTTCGCGGGCGAAGATATCCTGGATGATCGGCGCAATGCCGGCGACCTGATCGAGCCCAATGAAGGCATCGACCTCGGGGAGGGCGCCCGGCAGATCCTTGGCGAAGCGTTGCGACATGCAGCCGGCAACGATGAGCTTCTGGCCCTGGCGGCGTTTCTTCATGCCGCGCTGTTCGTGCGCGGAAAGAATGTGGCCGATGGATTCCTCCTTGGAGGAATCGATGAAGGAGCAAGTGTTGACGATGACGACGTCCGCCTGGTCCGCATCGGGCACGACCGTCATCCCGGCCTTGAGCAGCGAGCCAACCATGATCTCGGAATCGACGAGATTCTTGGCGCAACCGAGGGAAACGAGGCTGACTTTGATCATGAGGACAGGAGCCGGGCAGGCATTCGCGGAAATCTCCGGAAA
The DNA here is from genome assembly GCA_046594805.1 of Opitutaceae bacterium. Lineage (GTDB taxonomy): Bacteria > Verrucomicrobiota > Verrucomicrobiia > Opitutales > Opitutaceae > ER46. The sequence goes on from JBKJRG010000271.1 coordinate 2,006, forward strand.
AGCAAAACGGCGGCCATGAGGACCGCCGCGGGGAGCCGAATGATTTGGGCGAGTTGTTACTTCTTCTTGGCAGCGGCCTTGACGCGTTCCTTCCTGCGCTTGAGGTAGGCGGCCCGGCGTTTGCGTTTGATGTACTTGTTCAGTTGTTGGCCCATGGTGTTGGAGAGAGTGAGGGGTCGATGTTTCAGAGCGGGCAGGGGGAGTCAAGCGCGTGCCCATTGCGGATTTCGGATCGCGGAAGGGCGCGGATTGGTGCGGAGAGCAGGCAATCGGCGGGTGGACCTTGGCGGACACGCGCGATCGCTCCATCCTTGCCGCGGGCAGCGACAGAACTGTAGTTTCAGGCGATGAACTTTCGCACCCCGCTGGTTTGCGTTGCCCTTGCCTTGACTGCTTCGGCGACTTTTGCCGCGGAGCCTAACATGCTCACCCCAGCCGAAAAGAAAGCCGGCTGGACCACGCTCTTCGATGGCCAGTCGCTCAACGGCTGGCGGGGTTACAAGGCTACTGAAATTGGCAAGGGCTGGAAGGTGCAGGACGGCGCGATTGTGCTCACGGAAGGCAAGAGCGGCGACCTCGTCTCGGCTCAGACCTACGGCGATTTCGAGCTTTCGTTCGACTGGAAGATTTCGGAAGGCGGCAACAGCGGCGTGATTTACCGCTCCGGGCTCGGCGACGCCGCGCCGTATCGCACCGGGCCGGAGTACCAGGTGTTGGACAACGAAAAGGCGAAGGACAACAAGCTCGGCAACCATCTCGCGGGTTCGCTCTATGACATCGGCGCCGAGGTGCCGCGCGATTTGACGAAGCCGGTCGGCCAGTGGAACACCTCGCGACTGAGCGTGCGCGGCTGGAACGTCGAGCACTGGTTGAATGGGAAGAAAGTGATCGCGATCGATCTGGCCAGCGCCGAGGGCAAGGCGGCGATCGCAAAAAGCAAATTCAAGGACTGGGACAAGTTCGCCCGTCTGCCCCGCGGTCACATCGTGCTGCAGGACCACGGCGATGTGGTGAGCTTCCGGGCGATCAAGGTGCGGGAGCTGAAATAATTTCGAATTGCAGATCGCGGAGTGCGGATTGGGAAGTGGCTGCAGCATCCTGCTGCAGTCGGAAATCTGCGGCTGGAAGCCGCAGCCACGCCTATCCGGATGGCTGATCCGAACGCTCGCCCCCCAGCACCTTTTCCCCCTCCCGGCGCCAGCGGTAGACCAGCGGCGCCTTGGTCCGCTCCAGTTCCTTGAAGAGCGCAGGGTCGGCGCGCTTGGGGAGCTCGAGGTCGGCCAAGCCGAGGTTGTCGCAGTTCAGCCAGCGGGCGTAGGGTTTGAAGTGCTCAACGCGCCCAATGACCCGCGAAAGGAACGGCGATAATTGCGGATCGCGGGTTGCGGATTGCCGATCGGAGGCAATCCCCCCACCGGGCGACCGGGATGCGCTGGTTGGTCCAGGCTGCACCAAGGCGTTAATAGGGACATCGTCATTGCGGAGCACGGCGCCGGGCGTTCGATCGAGCGCCACGAAGCAATACGGCAGGCTCCGGAGATCGATGCCCGCCCGGTGGCCGAACTTCACCCAGTCCGGCGTCGCGAAAATCTCGCTGGGGGGCGGGGCAAAAAAATGACACCAGTCGCGTTCGCGGTCCGGTGCAAACATCGGACATCCCTGTTCGTGCGTGCACGGTGCCACGATTCGAAAGGTGGCGCGCAGCTCGTCACGGATCCGGCCGAGTTGCCGGCTGACGGTGGGCGTGCCCGGCTCGACCCAGAGGACGGCCTCGGCTCGTTCGATGAGCGCGCGCAGGCCGGCCAGCGGCGCCGGCGGCAGCTCGTTCAACACGTGGCTGATCACCAGCAACCCGATCAGCTCGTTCGCCGCGAGGAGGCCGGGCGTGGCCTGGGCCACCCGCAGCTGCGGAAACCGGCGGCGGGCCGCGTCCTCCGCGAAATCGGCGGCCAGGGCCGAGTGATCCCAGACGGTCAACGTATCGAAATTATCGGCACCGAAGGACGCGAGCACCCGCCGGCCGGCTATCCCGCTGCCACACCCCCAGTCAAGGACGGCGCGCGCGCGGGGCCGCCACCCACGGAGTTTCAGCTCGCGCAGCACCTGATCCCACTTCCAGCCAATGCGCTCGCCGTAAGTCAGGTCGTAGCTTGCGAGATCCCCGGCGCTCTGCCAGTAGGATCCGCCTTGGCCCGGCCCGGCCAGGAAATGCTGGCGCAGCCGATCGAGCGCAGCCCAGTCGAGCGACTCCCAACTCGCGGCGTCCGGCCGTTCTGGCACGTTGTCATCCATTGGATGACAACGGGCCTTTTCCTCCCGGCGGGGCGACGACGGGTTTGTTATCCAATGGATGACGATCGGCGGCGGGGTCGGCGAGGGAGAAGCCGAGATGGGTGGCGAGCCGTTGCGAGCGGATGCCGTAGAAACGCGCGAAGTCCCGCGTGCGTCGGGCGCCGTCGTCTCCGCGCGACGCGGGTTCGACCGTTTTAATCGCGGCGATCATGAGGTTCTTGGCGGTGTGCTCGGTCGAGATGAATTCGAAGATCTTCGTGCGATGGCCCGCCCACTCGAGCAGCTGCGCCCGCAGTGCGTCAGTGACGAACTCCGCGTGGCGTTCCTGGAAAATGCCGTGGCGCAGTGCGTCGGCCAGGACGGGCGGAGCCGAGAGCTGGGGGCGCAGCTCCTTTTGGCAGCAGGGCGCCACGACCAAGAGGCGCGCCCCTGCCGCCAATCCCCGCGCCAAAGCGTCGTCCGTCGCCGTGTCGCAGGCATGCAGCGCGATCAGGACATCGCAACCGTCCGGGAGCTTTGCGTCCGTGATCGTGCCGGCGACGAAATTGAGGCGCGGCGCGAGGTTCTCCTGCTGGGCGACGCGGTTGCAGAGGGCGACCAGCTCCGACCGTGCCTCGATGCCCTGAATCCGGGCGCGCTCGCCGAGCAGCGCGGCGAGGGCGAAGGTGAGGTAGCCCTTGCCGCTGCCCATGTCGGCGATCCGGAGCGGCGCGGTCCGCGTCGCCAAATCAGGAAAGGCTTCGCCAAGGAGGTGGGAAACCAGCTCGGCGAATTTTTGGATCTGGCGGAATTTGTCGGCCATGCCTTCGCGGGGCTGGCCGCGCTCGTTCGTCACGCCGAGTGCGCGCAACCAAGGCGCGTCGGCCGGGATGAGGTGGGACTTTGCGCGATCATGGGTTCGTGCGAGAGGGAGAGTCAACCGGGGCAGGTCGGAGACTTGCCCTACTTTGAGCCGGGCGGTGCCGTCGTGTTTGGTTTCGAGCTGGGCGGTCTGCGTCGTGGTAAACAGGTGGGCGTCGAGAAAAGCGCGGCCGATCAACGGTTCGAGCTGAGCCAGGGCGTCGGCCGCAGCGTGATTTTTGGTGACGTCGCGGGTGGCGTGTCGCCAGACGAAGGCGAGATGCGGCCCGGCCTTCAGGGCGACCGGGCGGACAAATAGATTTATCAGCGTCGCATCCGCGCCGCGATGCTTGCCGAGTGTGAGTTTCACGAGCGCGTTTTCGCGCACCGCTGCATGAAGCAACGTGAGGAAACGATCGCGGGCGGAAGGTTGCGGCATGTCGGAGTTGAAGGTTGAGCAGGGTCCGGCCGGTTGAACACGGAGAAATTGAGGGGGTTTCCCTGCCAGGCCGGCGAGCGGGCAACAGCGGAAGGTCGCTGGGGCAGGTTATAGGCCAGCTCGCTGGCTCGTGGACAATGATAGGTGACACTTTCCAGACAATGTTGGGTGACACGGCCTTGGTGGATGCCATTGAAACACGTT
>JBKJRG010000422.1:0-5854 GCA_046594805.1 Opitutaceae bacterium
CCCGGAAATTTATTGGGAAAAGGAATTCCGCCGCGAGGTGTTGAAGGTCACCAGCGCCTGCCCGGGCTGCATGTACGGCAGCTATCCGGAGATGACCATCGCGATGCGCTACCTCAAGGCGAAGCTCGAGCGGATGAAACTTTTTGTCGCCGCCCCGCCCGTCAAGCGCTGGCCGGTCACCTATGAGCAGATGCTCGCTGCCGCCGAGCGCATCCGCACGGAGCCGCGCGAGCGCGTCACGCTGCCCGGTCCATCGCGCGGGACGACGCCTCCCAGGGGCGCACCGGCTGCCGTGGCAGAACTGGCCTGATCATGCCGAAGAAAATCCTGTTCGAGAGTGCCGTGCACCAGTTTCTCTGGGCGGCCAGCCGGCTGCGCGCGCAGTGGGCCCTCACCTCTCCCGCGAACGCCCAAACCCTGGCCGATTGGATTGCCGCCCTGTACATCGACAATCCCGGCAGCGGACAACTGCGACTCACCTGGGCCCGGCCGGCGCCCGGCAACTACGTCCTCGAATACAAAGCCGCAAAATTCTACACCCGCGGCGACACCGCCGCGCACGCGCAGCAGCAGTCCGACGCCGGCCTCTCGGGCGGCCCGGGTGACCAGGTCATGGGAGCCAATATGCTTTTCTTCGACGAGGCCGTGCGCGCCGTGCTCCGGACGGCGGCGATTTTCGAGGGCAACCGGCCCGTGACGCCTGGCCCGGTCGCGTCACCCGCCGACGCGAAGCGCAAGTCGGCGGAGGAAACATTTCATGACGAGTGGGCGGCGAGCGAGGCCGGCTCGGTGATCAATGTGCGGCAGCGCAACGAGGCCTGCACCGCTCCCGAAATGCGCGCGCTGCGCAAGGCGCTCGGCGATCTGCGCGGCAAGGAACTGCTCGATGTCGGGTGTGGCCTCGGGGAGGCCAGCGTGTATTTCGCCCTCGAGGGCGCGCGGGTCACCGCCACCGACGTGTCTCCCGGCATGTGCGCCGCCACGCGGCGGCTCGCTGACGCGGAGGGTGTCGTGCTGGAAACCCATGTGTCGGCGGCCGAGGATTTGCGGCTCGGCCAGCGGCAGTTCGACATTATCTACATCGGCAACACGCTCCATCACGTGGACATCGAGGAGACCATGGATCGTTTGCTGCCCCACCTGCGACCCGGCGGAACTTTTGCGAGCTGGGATCCGGTCGCCTACAATCCGCTGATCAATATCTATCGGCGCGTCGCGACCGCGGTTCGCACCCCGGACGAACATCCGCTGCGGCTCCGCGACATCCGGGCCGTCACTTCGCGTTTTGCCACGGCCGAGGTCAGCTGGTTCTGGTTCAGCACGCTGCTGGTTTTTGTGTGGATGGTGGCCGTCCAGCGGCGCAATCCCAACCGGGAGCGCTTCTGGAAAAAAGTCGTCGATGAGTCCGAGCGCTGGAAGGGAGTCTATGCCCCGCTCGAGCGCTTCGACACGTGGGTGCTCGGCTGGCTGCCCTTCCTGCGGCCCCTGTGCTGGAACGTGGTCATCATCGGCCGCTCGCCCCTGGGGCGCCCCGCCCCGCGCCATGCCTAGCGACCGCTCCCTCCGCACCAGCAAGCTTTCGGTTGTGGCCCCTTGCTACAATGAGGAAGCCGGCTTGCCCGAGTTCGTGCGCCGGGTGAAGGCCGTTTGCGAAGCCCTGCGCTGCCCCTATGAAATCGTGCTGGTGAATGACGGCAGCCGGGATCGCACGCTCGAGACCGCCCTCGGCCTGGCGGCCGCCGACCCGGCCCTGCGCGTGGTGAACCTGTTGCGGAATTTCGGGCACCAGGCCGCCGCGACCGCGGGCCTCGATCAGGCGACCGGCAATCTGGTCGCCCTGATCGATTCCGATCTGCAGGATCCGCCGGAAGTGATTGCCGAGATGGTGGCCCGCTGGGAAGGCGGGGCGGACGTGGCCTATGGCCAGCGTCGAACGCGCAAAGGCGAATCGCGGCTGAAACTCGTCACCGCCGAAATTTTTTATCGGGTCTTGCGGCGCCTGACCAAGGCAAACATCCCCGCCGACACCGGTGACTTCCGGTTGATGGATCGTAGGATCGTGGATGCGCTTTGCCAGATGCGCGAGCGGCACCGCTTCATCCGCGGGATGGTCAGCTGGGTGGGAGGGACCCAGGTGGCGGTGCTCTACGATCGGAAACCGCGGTTCGCCGGCGAGACGAAGTATCCGCTGCGGAAAATGATTTCATTCGCCCTCGATGCGATTACGTCATTCTCGGTCGTGCCGCTGCGGCTGGTGACCTACCTGGCGATGTTGATCATCGTGGTCGCCTTGCTCGCCACCGCTGTCGTGATCGTGGTCAAGTTGAACAACCCGGCGTATTTCATCCCCGGCTTCGCGGCGACGATGTTGACGATTATTTTCTTCGGGGGCGTGCAGCTGCTGGCCCTCGGCGTGATTGGCGAATACATCGGCCGGATGTATGAATCCGTTAAGTCCCGCCCCATTTACCTCATCGAGGGGATTTACCAGATGACCGCGGCGGGACCGATGCGGCGCGCAACCGGTCAGGAGGGGCTCGAACCGGCCCGCGGCGCGGCGCCGCGGTTTTCGATCTGAGGCTGGCTGCGACTGGGCGGGCACAATTGAGTTGCCCGGAGGCGGGAAGCCCAGAATCACCGAGGTGCTCTTGCCCGACATGCCCAACCTTCCCGCTGGTCCACGCGTCACCCTGCCAGACCAGCGGGAGCGAGCACCGCAGGACACAGCGCTCACCCGACTGCTCGGCCGCGGCGCCTGGGCGGAAAACCGCCGCCTCACTTCGGCCACGTTGATTGCACTGGTTACGTTTGGCATTCTCACCCTCGAACTGGCCCTGATCCGGTGGACGTCATCGCAGATCCGCGTCTTCGCGTATTTCAACAACCTGGTCCTGATCGGGACGTTTCTCGGGATGGGACTCGGGGTGGCCTTGGGACGGCGGCGGCCCGGGCTGGTCTACCTCGTCCTGCCCACGCTGCTGCTCGTGTCGCTGCCCCTGGCTTTTTCCGACGCGCTCGGGCTGGTGCACCTGCGGTTTCCCGATCGCAGTGTGTCGCTCTGGGGCGGGGAGAGTTTCGAGGCCGACTGGTTCGTTTTTGCCCGCAACCTCGCGGTGTTCCTCAGTGTGTTCAGCGGCATCGTCGCGGTCTTCACCTGCGCCGGCGCCGCGCTCGGGCATTTGTTTCCGCGCCTCCCCACGTTGCGGGCTTACACGGCCGACCTGCTGGGTTCACTCGCCGGCATCCTCGCGTTCTCGCTCGCGGCGTGGCTCGGGGCCGAGCCGGCGACATGGCTGGCGTTGGGCGCGCTGCCTTTTGTGTTGCTGACGCGTGGCCGCCTCGACGCGGTGCTGGCCGTGACCGTGATCGGCCTCGGTCAATACTCCGGGCGGGGCGCGGTCTTCTCGCCCTACAACCGGATCGCGGTGCAAGCCGGGGAGATTGCGCTCGAACTCGAGGTCAACCGCGACTTTCACCAATATCTCCACGATTTGTCGCCCGCGCACCTCGCCGACCCGGGTCTGGCACCGGCCACCCGGGACCTGCTCCGCGACGTGGAACGCCTGTATGCGCTCCCGTTTGTCCTCAATCTGCAGCGGACATCCGCCGTGGTGGTGGGCGCGGGCACGGGCAATGACGTCCAGGCTGCGCTCCGGGCGGGTTACCAGCAGGTGACGAGCGTGGACATCGACCCGCGCATTATCGCCATCGGCCGCAAGTCCCATCCCGAGCAACCCTACTCCAACCCGGGCGTGCGCGTCGTGGTGGATGATGCGCGCTCCTTCTTCGGCAGCGATCGAGGGCGCTATGATGTGGTGTGTTTTGGCCTCCTCGACTCACACGCCATGGCTTCCGCGATGTCGACGCTGCGGCTGGACAACTACGTCTACACGGAGGAAGGCATTCGCGCGGCGTGGGAGCACGTCGCGCCGGGTGGGCACCTGTCGTTGGCCATTTCATGCATTGCGGGGCGCTGGTTTTTTGAGCGGCTCTACTGGACGGTGACGCGCGCCACGGGCCGCGAGCCGATCGCCTTCCACAGCCCCATGCACGGCACCACCGTGACGTTCGTCGTGCCGCGCGCGGGCGCGGCCCTGGTGTCGGCGGAAATCGCGTCGCGCCCGCGCGTGCGGCCGTTGACCGCGCGGGAAAACGTGCTCACCCCGAGCGATGACTGGCCGTTTCTGTACGTGCGCCCGGGGGTTTTCCCGTGGGGGTACCTGCTGGTGCTGACCTTCGTGCTCGCGCTCGCCGCAATGACGGTGCCGTGGGCCTTCGAGATGAGGGGTGGCCTGAGCGGGTTCGACGGGCCGCTTTTCCTGATGGGCGCGGCGTTCCTGCTGATCGAAACGCGCGGCGTGACCAGCATGTCGCTGCTCTTTGGCTCCACCTGGATCGTGAACGCGGTGATTTTCAGTGGCATCTTGCTGATGGTGCTGCTCGCTAATCTCGCCGTGCAGCGCTGGGAGTTCCGGAACCCCACGCCCTGGTTCATCTGTCTCTTCGCCGCGATGGCCCTGCTGTATTTTTTCCCGGTGGCCTGGCTGCAGGCATTGCCCCTGGCCACGCGCATCCTCCTCGCCGGCGTCATCACCGGCCTGCCGGTTGGGTTCGCCGGCTTGATTGTGCCCATGCTGCTCGCCCGGTCCGCGCAACCCGCCGCGGCCCTCGGCTCGAACCTGCTGGGCGCGGTGCTCGGCGGCTGCCTGGAATACTACTCGATGCTCGGCGGCCTGAGATCGACCGCCCTCATGGCGCTCGTGCTCTACCTCGTGGCATTTTTGTGGGTACGACGGCCGGAACCGGCCCAACCGGTAACGGGGTGAGTTTTCTCCGCGGCCCGCCCACGCTCCACTCCCGAAAAATGCTTCCGCCCGCGTTCCGCTTCGCTAGCGTCAGCCGCCCCGCATGAAGCTTTCCGTCGTCATTCCATGCTACAACGAGGCCAAGACCATTCGCGCGATCGTCGACCGGGTGCGGGCGGCGCCGATCAAGGACAAGGAAATCATCATCGTGGACGACTGCTCCCGGGATGGCACCCGCGATCTGTTGCGCACCCAAATCGCACCGCTCGTCGACCGCATCATCTATCACGAAGTGAACCAGGGCAAGGGCGCCGCCCTCCGGACCGGTTTCGCCGCGGCGACCGGCGACTTGGTAATCGTCCAGGACGCCGATTTGGAATACGACCCAAACGAATATCCGTTGCTGATGAAGCCGGTGCTCGATGGCCGTGCCGATGTGGTGTTCGGCTCTCGTTTCCAGGGCGGGCAGGCGCACCGGGTCTGCTTTTTCTGGCACATGATCGGCAACAAGTTCCTGACGCTGTTCTCGAACATGGCGACCAACCTCAATCTCACGGACATGGAAACCTGCTACAAACTTTTCCGCCGCGAGGTGCTCCAGAAGATCACGATCGAGGAGAACCGTTTTGGTTTCGAGCCGGAGATCACGGCCAAGGTCGCGAAGCTGAACGTGGTGATTTATGAGGTGGGCATCAGCTACTATGGCCGGACGTACGCCGAGGGGAAAAAAATTGGCTGGCGGGATGGCTTTCGTGCGCTCTGGGCCATCGTGAAGTATAATTTCCTCCGCTGAGGCTGGCCCGGCTCTTTGCGCAGCTTGCGCTCAACGCCCTCAGGGGACAACGCGCCGGGGCGTCCTGACCTGCTCTTCCGCCTCTCGCAGCAGCGCGGCGATGCGAGGATCTTCCGGCAACCTGGCGCGGGCTTGCTATAATGCCGGCATCGCCTCCCCCGCCCGCCCCAGCCGCAGCAGCCACGCCCCTTTTTCGCGCTGCATGATCGGCGTGAGGGCGAACCGCCGCTCGAGATGCGTGAGCAGCGACAGCGCC
>JBKJRG010000464.1:0-12133 GCA_046594805.1 Opitutaceae bacterium
ATGGATTCGCACGCGACCCGAACTGCAAAACCTGCCGGTCGTGGTCCTCACGTCGTCCGGCGAGCGCTCCGACTTGGAGCGCGCTTATCGATTGGGCGCAAATTCGTTCATGGTGAAACCGTCCGATTCCGACGACCTCCACGGTCTCGCCAAGAGCGTGATCGAGTTTTGGTTCAAATACAGCGTGATGCCGCGCTCGGTGTGATGGCTCCGGACTCGAATCATCCGGCACCGGCGGTCTCGTCCGTGCCGGTTTGCCTCCTCGTCGCGCAGGAGTAAGAGCACCAGCCTGGACTCGGTGCGGTCGTTCGCGCACCAAGCCACGCTTACATTGCCATTCTCGCGATGATTAGCATTTCTGTCGCCGCGGTCAGCACGCGGTGAGAAGAGCCGAACAACCAGAAGGTACAGCCAACGCCGGGACCTGTCACGCCGCGTGGGATCGAATGAAGAATCGAAATGAATCCGCAGAATCCTAATCCTGATGCCGCACGAGGCGCGCCAGCTGCGGTCGCGGCTCATCGGTGACGTCTGGGCAAAACAAGCTTATGAATGGTTTGCTGAAATCCGAAGATGCCGATTATCGCCAGATTCGGCAGGCGTTGGAGCGATTGAGCACGCTGCTACAAACGAAAGACCCTGCCATTCTCGCAGAGTTTACCGGGCACGACGATGTGGTGCTCATTGGCTCGGAGGCGGGGGAGATCATCGAAGGAACCGAAGCATTTGTTGATTTCTTCCGGCGTCTGCTGGCATTACCGGTGCGGCTCGCCTGGGAGTGGAAGACGGTTCGTATCTCTCGAGAGGGAGAGATCGCTTGGGTATTTGCGAATGGCGAAGTCGTCATTCGCAATGGAGAGGGTGAGAAGCGTGCGCCTTACCGAATGACCGGGGTGCTCAAGCAGCATGATGGCCAGTGGCGTTGGCGGCTATTCCACGGCTCCGAGCCGGCGAAATGAAAGCAGAGCGGGAGCAGCCTTCCCCGGGTTGCCTGACGGCGGAATTGACTAGAACGATGGCCGCGGCTGCACCAGCATCAGGCCAGACTTCACCCTTCCTGACGCCATTGCCCCGCCCGTTACGCCATTTCGACCGGCTCAGCACCGCCGGCGGATCGCCGACCACCCATTCCATGACCTCTACCCAACTGTATCCCTCCCTCAAAAGTTCCCTGGCCTGCAGCTTCATGATGCTGCTCCTGGCTCCCGGTTTCGTGCTGGCCCAGGCGGTTGTGCCTGAACCGGCGTCCACGACCGCGCCAGCGGCCAAGCCCGGCGCCGCGCCGGCGCGGGTGGTCGCAGTGCCGAGCAATGAAGCCGTGGTGCTGTCGCCGTTCGAGGTGAACACCAGCCGCGACACCGGCTTCGCCGCCGCTAGCTCGATGGCCGGCGGCCGGCTCGCGACCGACCTGCGCGACACACCCGTCGCCTACTCCGTCGTCACGCGCGAGTTCATTGACGCATTGAATCTCACCGATGTGCAGAGCGCCGCCGAGTGGACGACCTCGAGCACCGTCGCGGTCGACAACGGCCAGCAGAATTTCTTCTTCAATCCGGTCCAATACACCGTGCGCGGCGCCGGCGGCGGGCGGCCGCAGCGGAATTTTTTCCCGCAGTTCAACAACGGCGACTCCTACAACCTCGAGCGCTACGATTTCGGCCGCGGCCCCAACGCCGTCCTCTTCGGCAACGGCTCGCTCGGCGGCATCAGCTCCTCCACGACCAAGCGCGCGCAGACCAGCCGCCCCATCCGCCAGTTCCAGTTCGCCGTCGGCTCGTGGGAAAACTACCGCGCGACCGTCGACGTCAACCAGCCGCTCAACGACAAATTTGCCGTGCGCGCCATCGGCGTGTGGGGCGACGCGGGCGGCTGGCGCCTGAAGGATTTCGACAAGCGCAAGGCGGCGTTCCTCACGACCACCTTGAAGCCCTGGCGCGACGCGGAACTGCGGGTCGAGGGCGAATACGGCACCAACTCGCGCCAGGTGGCGGTCACGTTCATGAACGACCGCTTCTCCGGCTGGGACGGCACCACCTTCAATTCGCCGCGCGCGCTCGCCACGCTTCCCGCCGACGCCAACGCCCGCGGGATCAACCGCCGCGGCGCGAATTACTTCGTTTACCAGCCCTTCGTCGCGCCCGACATCATCTTCAATTACCAGAACGATCCCATTACCGTCGCCGGCGGCAACACCGCCACCACGCCCATCTCCGGCTTCACCTGGAACAATGCCGGCAACGTCTCCTTCAACACTGCGGGCGGCAATCTGCTCTACGAGATCAACATACCGGGAAACCGCTTCGCCAATGCCGAGCGTTTGTCGCAGTTCCGCACGCCACCCGAGGATTTCACGCTCTCACCCGACCTGCCGATCCTCGCGCAACGGTTCAAGGACCTGCAGCTCACGTTCAACCAGCACTGGGGCAACCTCCACTTCGAGATCGCCGGCGACATCAACCGCACGGCGGCGCAGACGAACGGCGAGCCGAACCGCGATCTCCCGAACACCTTCATCGACATCAACCGCGTCCTCCCCAACGGCGCGGCCAACCCGAATTTCCTCGTGCCCTACGGCGACGGCCAGTTCATGCGCGCCTTCCGCACGTTCTCCGAAAACAACGCTCGCGCCGCCCTCGCCTACGTGTGGCCCACGCGCTTCGGCCATTTCACCTTCAACTCGCTCGGCGGCTCGAACAACAGCCAGAACACGAGCGACCACCGCTACCTCAGCGTCGCCCGCGGCGCGGACCAGCGGCTCTGGGCCTACAGCAACCAGCGCATCCGGATCCGCCGTTATTGGAACAACACCAGCCGGCCCACGCCCGATCTCGCGGGGAAACCGATCACTTATTTCGATCCCAACACCGGCACGCCTGAGACGATCACGCCGGTTTGGACGATCGAGGCGGACCGGCGCGACACGCAGAGTATCAACACGAATCGTTTCAAATACGCCCTCGCCTCGCTCAACGCGAAATTCTTCAAGGGCCGCTGGGTCGTGCTCGGCGCCGTGCGCAAGGATTCCTATTTCTTCAAGACCGAGCAGCAAATCCACCAGGGCGATTACCCGCTCGACTGGCCGGCGACCTATCGGATCCTGCGGACCGCGGCGCCGGCCGATTTCACCAAGCTCACCTATACGCCAATGGATGCGCAGGGCCGCGTCGTCGGTCCCACGCAGGAAGCCGCCATCCGCCCGCGCCAGGCGGGAACCGGCACGCGCGAGCCGCAATACGCCAGCCTGCGCTTCAAGGACGACTTCAACCCGCCCCCGGTCGAGGGCAAGCAGGTCACGCGCTCGATCGGCACCGTGCTGCACCTCGCCAAATGGCTGAATCCCGCGATCAATTTTGCCGAGACCTTCAACCCGCCCGGCTCGATCGTGCGCATCGACGGCAGCCAGCTCGAGCCCACCGTGGCGACGGGTGTCGACTACTCGCTCCGCATGGAGCTGTTCGAAAACAAGCTGAACCTGAATTTCGTCTATTACGTGACGGACGAAGTGAACAACACCATCCCGCAGGATGGTCCCGGGTTCTTCAATACGCTCTACGACGCCAACGTCGTCGGCGATCGCAGCTCGACCGGCCGCAATATCCGCGGCTTGGGCCGGCTCCCGAACCAGTATCGCGACACCCGCACGCGCAGCGGCGACGGCTACGAGATCGAAATCACGTTCAACCCCACGCGCGCTTTCCGGCTCACCGGCAATCTCGGCCTCCCGCGCCTCTACGAGGCCAACGCCTATCCCGACGTGCGCGCCTACATCGACAAGAACGCCGCCATCTTCCGGCAGATCGCGAACGATGCCGGCGTGATCATCGGGGCCGACAATGTTGCGCGAATCGATGACCGGATTCCTCTCGACGAACAGTCATCCGACGCCGCGAGCGCCGCGACGGCCTACAACAGCATCCACAGCTTCCGCCGAAACATCGTCGACGGGAAACGGCTCCAGCAGGACCAGCCCTTGGTGAACGTCTTCGCCGACTACACGTTTCAAACCGGCCGGCTGAAAGGCCTCCGGCTCGGCGCCGGTGCGCGCTACCGCGGCAAGCAGATCTTCTGGTCGAAGGTCGAGAACACCATCCCCGATCCGGCCAATCCCGCCCGCGCGATCGACGACCCGACGAAGGATGCCTACACGCCCGCCTACACGCCGGACGACTACATGATCGTGACCGGCACCATGGCCTACACCTGGCGCTTCAAGAATCGCCGCGAGGTTCAGGCGAATCTCGTGATCAACAATCTGCTCAACGACCGGGGCCCGGCGTATTCCTCGACCGCCCAGGGCGCGCACCTGATGCGGCCGCTGAACAACGATTACACCTCGCCCGCCCGCGAAACCGTGCCGCGCTACTATGCGCTGAAGCAGCCGATCAGCTGGACACTGACGCTGACCACGAAGCTCTGAGCGGCGATCCGGCGCGACGTAGCGCAGGCGTCCCGCCTGCAATCGAAAAGCCGCCGGGAAGAAGTCCGCCCATGGTCGCGCGCCTAACCAGCGCCGTTACAGTCCGCTGACCGACATCGATGACCGCAACGTCGGCCGGCTGAAGCCCGGCTGGTTTTTGGATCGGCCGAATGACATCGGCTTGTTTTCAACGCCGCTCGTCGTCGATGGCGTGCTCTACTTCACCGGCGGGTTCAACCCGGTGCGGGCCGTCGCTGCGCGCACTGGCAAACTCATCTGGGAGTTCGATCCCGAGCTGGGCAAGGTGATTGGGGGACGGTGGCACGCGAGAGGTGCATCCGGCTGGAAACCGCGCGCAAGGAAATAGCCCACAGCCAGCGTTTTTCTCCGCCTCACTTCGCCCGCTCATCTGCGATCCAGCCGCGCAATTCCTTCACCCATTGGAGTTGCTGGGTTTCCGCGCTGAGTGAGTCGACGACCTGCACGGCCTCCGTAAGCAGCGACTGCCGTTCGGCCCGCGCAGTCGCGGGCTGCGCGACGGCCGAGGTGAACAACGCCCGCGCAAAAAAGGACCGCGCCACAGAATCTTCCCGCAGCGCGGCGGGCTCTTCGCGATACACTTCTAGCACCGAATCGATCAGTTTGCGCGCCTCCTCCGGCCGGCCCTGCCGCGCGATCGCGAGGGCCTGGACCGTCTGGGGCACACACAATGAGAGACGCTCAAGCGAGTTCTTAATACCCCTTTGAAGCCAATAACTGCCGGCGTCGCGGGCCGCCGATTCCGCCTCGGAGAATTTTCCGAGCCGCAGGGCGGAGTTGGCGAGCGACACCCGGGTGGCCGCCAGGATACCATCGCGCCAAATCCGGTTCCCTTCGTCCTTTGGCGCCAAGGGCTCGAGCTGCGGCAAAAGCTGGCGAGCCAAATCATACATCTCCTGAGCGCGGCCACCCACGCCCTCCAAGGCTGTGAGCTTCACCGATTGGGTCATGGCCGCTTGCATCTGCCGGGCGAATCCTTCCGCCGCAGTGTCCTTCAGCGAAGACGCGTAGAACCGGCGAAATTCCGCCAACGTCGCCTCGGCCGCCGGCGCGTTGCCCGTCTGGGCCTCAAACAAGACCAAATTCCACGCGTAGCCGGAAAAACTCGCCGCCATCGCGCTGGACATCGTCACCTTGCTCTCGAGCGCGAGCGTCGCCCGCAGCTTAACCTTCGCTTCGGAAAACCGGCCGAGGGACGCGAGGAGATTGGCGTTGCGACTTCGCGAGAGAGCCAAGTTCGACCAGCCGGTGCCTGACGACGGATTCAGCCGGAGATTGGTCTCGTAGTCCTGCTCGGAGAGTCGCGACGCCTCAAGGGCCTCCGTAATCGAGCCCTGAGACCGCAGGACATTGGCCAGGTATCCATGTGCGATGCCGCGGCCATTGATGGCGCTGATGTAGCCGGGGTTTAATTCCAGCACGCGTTGATAGCTCGCCAGGCTTTCGTCTACGAATGCCCGCGCTTCAGCCAGCTTGTTTTCGTTCGAAGCCGCCGCCGACAGCCGCGCATTGATCAGGGCATACGCCGCCACCATGTGCGTTTCCTCAGAGTCGGCAGCCCCGAGACTCTCAAGCACCAGCTTGCACTCCAGCCACGCCGGCAAGGCATTCTCGATCGTGGTGGTCCGCGAATGCTGAAAGCCGAGCGAGTGTAGCGCGGTCGCAAAATCCAACCGCAACACGCGCGACGCGCCCAGTGCCGTGGCCGGCGGACGCAACACGTCGACCGCCCGTTGGTAGGCGGGCAACGCCTCGTTATACAGGCCCTGATTTTGCAGCAACAAACCCTGCGTGCCGAGGGCGGATGCCAGGCCGGTCGCCAGTTCGGCCGAAGCGTCGCCGTTGGCGTGGAGCGACTCAAGCAACACGACCGCCTCATTCACGACCGGGGCCGCGGCGTCGGTTTTGTTGGCGGCGTTGAGCGTCGCCCCGTAGCGCGCCAGCGTCAGACCGCGATTTCGTTCCGTTTCCGGCGTGCGCAATGCAGCCGGCAAATCGCGATAATACTGCGCAGCGCGACCGGCCAGCGTGGCGACAATCTCGAGGCGCCCCGTCGGCTGAAGTTCCCGGTAGAAATCGTCGACGAGAAATCCGACGAGTTTCTCGGCCTCGCCGCGCGCTGACTCGGCGAGCTGGCGCGTCGTCACCTCCTGCGCCTGCGCCTGGCGTGCGGCTTCGGCCGACGACACCGCCAACCGCTCCGCGGTCTGCGCTCGTTTCATGCTCAGGTAGCCGAAAATTGCGCTTCCGGCAGCGCCGACGGCGAGCAATCCGCACACCGTCGCAATCATGCGGGCGCGGAGCAACGCGGCATGCGTGGCGGCCTCCTTCGCCTTCGTCTCCGCGAGCTGGCGCTGCATGGCGGCCTTGCTCTCGCGCTCCTGTCGCACGTCGCGGCTCGCCTTCACGACGCCGACGAGCACGTCGTGCGTCAGCTCCACGCGGCGCACGTCGAGGCGCTCCTCGACGCGCAGCAGGCGGCGGTCGATCAGCGCGGCGAGCGACGCGGGCGAGGCCCCCGCGGCGGCAAAGCCCTTCTTCACGCGCTCCTCCGCGATGCTCTCGCGGTAGCCGGAGTCGGTGAGCAGCTCATCCTCGATGAAGGCGCGCACGCCGGCGGGCTGGTCGGCGAGCGTGCGTTCGTAGAATTCGGCGAGGATCGTGGCGCGCGAGCCGGCGAGCAGGTCGGCGGAAATCTCAGCGTGGCCGCGGGTACGGCGCGTTTCGTTCAACTCGCGGCACACGAGGCTGAGCAGCGAGGGCTCGACCTCCGCCGTCGCGAGATCGGCGGCGCCGGAGACGAAGGTCACGATCTGTTTCGCCACGTCGTCGCTCACCAGCGCGCGGCCGGGGCGCGTGACGGCGGCGAGCGCCTGCGCGCCGGTCATGCGCGCGAGCCTCATGCGGTTTTGCGTCACGGAGGGCATCGTGCCCTTCAGGCTCTCGAGGTGCGCGAGATAGTCTTCGCGGAGCGCGAGCAGGATGCGGTAATCGGCCCGCGTGAAATCGAAGCGCTCCATGCCCGCCTCATCGGCGTCGAGCCGCGCTTCGAGGGCGCGGGGCGCGCGGTTTTCCACGAGGTCGGCGAGATCCTCGAGGAATTGCGCGGCGCGCTGGCGACCGAAGTCATCGCCCTGCGCGAGCGTGAATATTTCCTCGAACTGATCGAAGATGAGCAACGGAATCAGCGCGCGGCCGGTGCGGTCGCGGAGGATGTCGTCGCGGTGGTGGAGAAATTCCCAGAGCGACTCGCCCTGCGCCGATACGCCCGGTTGCGTCCAATGGCCCGCGACCTGCGTGGCGCGGAGGATGGCCTGCTTGATCTGCTCCGATGGCGGCGGGGACTCGCGGCCGTAGTCGAGGCGCACGTAAACCGGGCAGTAGCCCTCGGGCCGCAGCCGCGGCACGATGCCGGCGCGGAGGATG
Organism: Opitutaceae bacterium; assembly: GCA_046594805.1. GTDB lineage: Bacteria > Verrucomicrobiota > Verrucomicrobiia > Opitutales > Opitutaceae > ER46. The sequence goes on from JBKJRG010000464.1 coordinate 7,883, forward strand.
GAGGTTTTGCCGAGACCCGACTGGCCGAAGAGGATGGTGAGAAGCTTGCGCTGCACGCGCCGGCCGAGTTCCGCGACTTCCTCATCGCGCCCGTGGAAATACGCCCGCGTCTCTTCGGTGAAGGACGCCAAACCCAGCCACGGTTTCTCCGGATCCACGGCGTGAGTTTCAGTTGCAGGCGACAGGCTCATGAACGGCGCGCGTTGAAAAGGTCATGGAGGCGGCGGGCAAAATCCGGGTTGACGTCGCCGCCGGGCAGGCGCGTGAAATGCACGGCCTTGAATTTCTCCGGCACGATGGCGTCGGCCTCGGTCGTGGCGTCGACGCACACGGGCAGGACGAACACCGCGCCCTCGGCGATGTTGCGCCAACGGTCGACGGCGTAGCTCCACTCGCGGCGGAAATACGCCTCGAGCCGGCGCTGCGTGGTCGCGGAGATCACGGGCAGAAAGAACGAGCACCGGCCGATGTTCTGCCGGATCTTGCGGTCGTAGTCGTCGCCGCTCTCGAGCCGATCCATGTCGAACCACGTGGTGATGCCGGCGGCATCGAGTCCGGCCTTCAGTTTCTGCACGGCGGGCAAATCTTCGCGGGCGTAGCTGATGAAGACGGCATTCTCCGGCATTTCGCGCGCGGGCGGCAGGAAGCGCTGCACGGCGAAGGCGGGCATCGTGACCGCCTCCTGCCCGCGGCGGAGCATCCAGCGGCGATGCAGCTCGGCCACGAATTTCTCGGCCCCGTCGAACATCCGCGTGCGCGCACTCACCTGCTGGAGAAACGAGACGAGCCGCTCGTCGCGCGACGAGGTGTCGTCGGCCAGCACTTCGCCCACGTCGCGCGGATCGGAGAGACGGCGGCGCTTCGCCATGCGGAGGAAGAAGCGCGCGAGCCAGTTGGAGAAATTGCCCCCGATCAGCAGCAGGTGGTTGTGCTCCAGCTCGTGGAAAAGTTTCTCCGGCGCGAGGTGCTCGCTCTGCAGCGCGCAGATGAACTCCAGCGTGTCCTCGTCGGAAATCACATAGGTGGGCGAGGCGGAAAGGCGGCCGAGGAGGTGATAGACGACGGGGCGCTGGAAGTTCTCCCGCTCGGTCGCGAGATCGGCGACGCGGTTCGGCGCGTAGGAAATCACCTCGGCCGACGCCGCGCCGGCAAAACGCTCGGCGTTGATCGCCTGCTCCAGCAAAGGATCGAACGTGGTCGTGACGAAGAGATTGAAATCGGTGATCTGCGCGAGCTGCCGGAGCGCGGGCGGCGTGGCAAAGTTTGTTTCCCGCAGGATGGAGCGGAGCCGGGTGTAGGCTTCCTCGCGCCGGCCGCGCGAGGCGAGGAACTGGCAGACGACGTCGTTGAGCGTGTAGGGCGACGGGAGCGTGGCCGGGGCGACGCCGAGGCGGGCGGCGAGTTTTTCGGCGAGCCACCCGTAGAGGAGGCGGGAGCCGGTCTCCGTCTCTACGCGCAGAAGTTCCGGGCCGACGATGGGAATCACGCGCTTCTCCTCGATGTAGTTGAGGAGGTCCTCCCACGCATCGTCGTCGAACGACGGCAAGGAGGAGGCGGGGGTGAGCGGGGTTGTGGTCGGCGAATCCACTCTCGCCCATCACGACACAGGCGGGCCGTGCGGCGCGAGGCAATTTTGCAGAGCAACGCGCGAATGAAACGGCGGTGAGGGAGACCGCCCGCCGTGCGGGCGGGCCCGATCGCTAACTGCGACTGCTAGGAAACGCCACCGCGATATCATCCGTCGCGATGACGCGAATCGTGCCGCCGGTCCGCCCCACGTATCCGGAAAGCTCGATCAACTCCACCACGGGTGGCGTCAGGAAATCGCTCTCGAGCAGCTTGGCCGGGTGGCGCTTGACGCGCTCGGCAAGCGCCGCGTAGACGCGCCGCTGGCACGGTTCGGCGAGGACGTTGCGCGCATACTCCTGGGCGAGGCGGAACCGTTCCCGTTGCGCGACCTGCGCGGGGGGAGGGCGCCCGCGCCGGGCCCCTGAAACGGGGTTGAGATGACGGTCTTGTCGCTGACCTGTCGAAAAACCCATTTGTCCACGGCGCCGCTGAGGCCGCGCAGGGTCGAATTGAGTGCAGCCTTGGCCATGACGGATTTGGATAAAAAGTTGAATAGAGCCGACCGGCACGGCCAGGCGGGAGAAGATGCTCACTGGCCGGCCGGGGGGGGCCGGGCGCGCCGGGTGCCGCGCTATCGCAATGATTGGGCGTTGCCAAGACCCGGCCGACGCCGTTCGTTCACGCGTCACCTTCCGCGATGCACTTTGTTCCCGCATCGTCCTACCACACTGATTGCCGCATCCATGGATTTTTGCGCCGAAATCCGACGCCACCGCCACACCCTTGCTGAGGCGGCGCTTGTTATCGCCCGGGATTTGGAAGCCGGCCGCGCAGTCACCCCGTTCCAGGAAAAACTCACGCTGCTCACCACGAATCCGGCGCTGCCGGTGCGCGCCGCTGTCATCGCCGCCCAGCCCGAGGCGCTGCACGCCCTGCTCTCTGAAATCATCGGTCACGACTACAACGTCTGCAAGGTCGTCGTGCCCTCGCGCCTCGGCTTCAGCGAGGTGCTGCTCCAGGAGCGCGGCTTCCTCCTCGACACCGGCGCCGGCGCGCGGGAATTCGACGACGCCGGCAGCTTCCTGACCGCGCTCGAGCAGACGCATGCGCTGCAACAGGGCGAGGAATCGAGTCTGGAGCCGTTGCGGCTGAAACTCACCGGCCCTGCCCACCTCAATGGCCTCTGTCTGCTTGTTCCCCACAGCCTCGACGCCCTCCACCGCAAGCCCGCCCTGCTCTCCACGCTCGCCGACCAGGCCGACTGGGTCTTTCTCATCGGCGAGACCCCGACCAAACTGACCAACGACCAGCGCACCACCATCCAGCTCGTGCTGGAGCATGTCACCGGGCTGCAAAATGTGCTCCACACGCCGGTCGGGAAGGACTCGGCCCCCGCCACCCCGGGGGCAGAGTGGTGGAAAGGCTGGAAAGTCTCGCTCAGCCTCGGGCTGGTGCGCCTCGGCACCGACCTGCTCCGCACGCGGCTCGGGCTCCTCACCGCCCCGACGAGCGAGCTTCGCCAATACCTGGTGGAGACGCGGCTGCTCCGCCAGCTGGACATGACGCTCGCCCTCATGGGCGAGGAAATCCAGCAGGTGCAGCGGCAGCTGGCCAACCGCCTGAGCCTCGCTCGCGAAGGCCTGACCGGCCCCGACGCCCAGCCCGAGCTGCGCAAAAGCGCGGACGCGATCCGCACGAAATTTTCCGAGGAGCTCGACAGCCTCCTCAAGGCCGCCGAACGCGACGCCAAGGCCGCACTGCAGGCCGCCGGCGAGGCCAACCGCCAGCTGCGCGAGGCGAGCGCCACCGTCACCGCGGACGACATCGAGCAGACCGAGGGCGAAGCCACGATCAAGCTCGCGCTCGCTCCCGCCGCCTCCGCCCGCCTCACCTCCGCCGTGCTGGCTCTCGCCCGCGAGCGGCTCGGCGCCGATCTGCGGCAGATCGCGGAGGGAGTGGAGTGCTCCGTGCGCGACGCCAAGCGCGCCATCGAGGCCGCCACCGGCGCCCGCCCGGCCCTCGCGCTCGAACTGCCCGACGAGTCCGCGCTCTGGGAAACCATCTCCACCCTCGCCCGTCCCGAGATCCGCTACCGCGGCGAGATGCCCCGGGCCACCCTCGGCGCCCGCTTCAACGCCGCGCGCCAGATCATCATGGGCATGATGATCCTCGGCACGATTCTGGGCGGTGCCGCCGTCCTCACCGGCGACCAGGGCGGCGGGCAGAATCTCCGCACTTACCTCGCCGCCTTCATGATCCCGATGCTCATCGTCGGGTTTCTCTGGACCTACGTGAGCTTCCGCAAGAAGGAGAGCTTCATGCTGGAAAAGGAAGTGGAGAAACTCCAGGACGGTGTCCTCAGCGAACTCCGCCGCGTGTTCCAGGAACTGCACCGCGAGCAGATGAGCGTGCTCGGCCAAGCCGTCCAGAAAGCCCAGCGCGCGGTCCAACAGCAGATCGACGGCACCTTCGAGAAGCTCGGGCAGCAGCGCCAGCGCGAGGCGGATGAGACCCGGCGCCGCCAAGGCGATCAACAGCGCTCCATCGACCAGCGGATCACCCGCCTGCGTCAGGTCGGCGGGCAGCTCACGACTTTGCAAACCAACCTTAAGGAAGCCGAACGCGTCCGGGCCCAATGGCTCGCGGCCTGGATCGACCGCTTCAATCAAGGAAAAGTCTGAC
>JBKJRG010000588.1:0-22654 GCA_046594805.1 Opitutaceae bacterium
CAGCGGCGCCGGGTCATCATCATGCGGCTGATGTGCGAACGACGACTGGACTTCACTGCCCTGTCCCGGTTGCTGAACCTCGATTTCGCCGAACGCTATGCCAGCGAGCTGGCGTCACTGACCGATTTGGAGAACGACGGAATCGTGGTACGCACGCCCCGCGGCCTCGCCGTCACGCTAGTCGGGGTGCCGCTGTTACGAGTGGTGGCGATGCGATTCGATCCGCATGTCGTCGCGGGCGACGGACGGCATTCGCGCACCATTTAGCGATGGTGGCGGAACTCGGGGGGGATCGGCCGGTGGCGGGCGCGCGGCCGGAACGTCGGGGCAACGACTGCTTATTGAATGACAAGCAATGCGCAGCGACACCGGCCCCATTCTGGTATGCTGCCGCCAACCCCCAAACTCATGAACCTGGCGACAAGCTACCTGGGTCTTTCGCTCCCTAGCCCGTTCATCGTCGGCGCATCCCCCTGCTGCGATGACCTTGAGCTGGCGCGCCAGCTGGAAGACGAAGGAGCTTCCGCCGTGGTGATGCGCTCGCTCTTTGAGGAGCAAATCACCGCGTCGCGCCAGCGTCCGGCGGCGCCGTGCGGCAATGAAGCGGCCGAGTTTACCGATTACGCCAGCTATCAGCAGTCGCCCGATGACTACCTTCGGCAGATCGAGCGGCTCAAGCGCACGCTCTCGATTCCGGTCATCGCATCGCTGAACGGCCATCATGCCGGTTGCTGGATGGACTTTGGGGCCCAGCTCGAGCGAGCCGGGGCCGATGCGATGGAATTGAATTTTTACCAGGTGGTCACCGATCCGGGCGTGGCGGCGGACCAGGTTGAAATGGAAATGCTCGAAATGGTCGGCAGCATCACGGGGTCGGTTCGCATTCCGGTGGCCGCCAAAATATCCCCGTTTCACGCCTCGATCGCCCAGCTCGCCGTGGCCTTGGAACTGGCAGGCGCGTCCGGCGTCGTGCTGTTTAATCGCTTCTACCAGCCCGACGTGAACCCGGACGAACTGGCGGTGCAGCCGCTGCTACGACTGTCCGAACCAAGCGAGCTCCTCCTGCGGCTGCGTTGGTTGGCGATCCTGTCGCCCCTCCTCCGTGGCTCGTTGAGCGCGACAGGCGGCATTCATACCGCAAGTGGAGCGATCAAGGCCCTCCTGACCGGTGCGGATACCGTGCAGCTGGTTTCGGTCCTGCTCCGGCATGGCCCCACGGTAATCGCGACCCTGCGCCGAGGCTTGGAGGCATGGATGTGCGAGCACGGCTACGAAGACCTCGATCAGTTCCGCGGCATGCTGGATCACCACAGCAGTCCCGACAGCGCGGCCTACGAACGGGCGAATTACATTCGCGTGCTGCAAAGTTGGAAGGTGTGACCCGTCCCGCGCGAACTCGTCAGCCGCATTTCGTCCGGGACTGCGTTTCGCGACGAGGGGGTGGCGGGCGCCTCAAGAGGAGTTGGCTGGCGCTTTCCGCCAGCCGCCGGCCGGACGCGATGCAATGGGCGAGCGAGATGCCGTCGCGGAAGTTCCCGCCGATGAAGAGGCCGGGGGCGGATGCTTCGACGGCGGTGATCGCGTCCTGGAAGCGCTGGTAGCCCAGCGTGTATTGCGGGATGGCCCGGCGCCAGCGTTGCACGTGGGTAAATACCGGTGTCCCGCGCACCCCGAGCAAGGGCGTCAGTTCCTCCTGCACGACGCGCACCAGCTCGGCATCGGTTAATTCGGTCAACGCCGGGTCACGCATTCCGCCGACGAAGCTGGTCAGCCCCACGCCGCCGGCCGGCGCGCGGCCCGGGAACAGGGAGCTGGAAAAAAGTGTGCCCAGGATCCGGCGGTGTTCCACTTGGGGCATCAGCAGCCCGAAACCGTCCAAGGGATGTCGCACGTCGGCCCGTGGGTAGCCGGTGAAAATCGAGGCGAGGGGCGGGTGCTCGATGTCGCGCAGCACGTGCAGCCGGTCGGAGTCAGGCGTGTTTTCAAACGCGAGCCCCGCGAGAGCATCCGCCGTCAATGCGCTCACCACCGCGGCGAAGATTTCGGCGCAACGGACGCCGGCGGTCTCGAAATCAACCTGCCATTGGTCCTCCCGGCGACGAAGGGCCAGCACGGTATGATGCAGTCGCACGCCGTCGCCCAGTGAAGCCGCGAGGGTTTCGGTCAGTTCGCTCAGCCCAGCGGGAAAGGAAAACATCTGCCCCCGGGGTCCGCCGCTCGCGTTGCGCCGTTGGAGCGCACCGCGGATGAGCGAACCGTGCTCCTGCTCCAGCGCATGCAGTTTCGGAAACGCCTGCCGCACGGCCAGCCGGGCCGGGTCGCCCGCGTAGACGCCGCCGACAAACGGATTCACCGCGTAGTCGAGAAATTCTCGACCGAGGCGGCGCAGGACGAAGGCGGCCACGCTCTCCTCGACGTCGGGGGCGCTGCGCCGGCGCCATGGTTCGCCGAGCAAGCCGAGCTTCGCTCGCCACGAGAATAATTTTGTCGTGAGGAAGCCGGCGGGTGATGCCGGGAGCGCGACGAGCCGGCCCCCGCGCACAATATAGCGCTTGCTGGCGGCGGGAGCGGCGTGGATCCGGCGGGGACCGAGGCCCAGCGCGTCGATCAAAGCGGAAACTTCCGGCGAGCCCTCGAGCAGGGAGTTCGGGCCAAGCTCATGCAGCCAGCCCTCGGCGCGCACGGCGCCAATGGCGCCACCGACGCGCGGTGCCTTTTCAAAAACCACCGGGCAGAATCCGGCGCGCTGCAGATGCCACGCTGCAGTCAGGCCGGTGATGCCACCGCCGAGCACGGCGACCTGCCGACGGGGCGCGGCAGAATTCAAGGCGCACCCTGGTCGAGCTGGTCGTCGAACCGGAAGACAATCGGCACGCGCATCTGGGTGTTCACTTTGCGGCCGCCCCGCACGCCGGCGCGGAACTTCCACTTCGCGACGCCCTGCACCGCCGCTTCATTGAAGCCCTCGTGCGTGCTCGCGAAGACGACGGCATTCACCGCCCGGCCTTGCGGGTCCACGATGAATTCGACCGTGACGGTGGCGGTGAAGGAGTTTTGTTTCATCGCGACAGGATAAACCGGCGCGGGCTGAAAGAGGGCCTCGGGGATGCGGTCAAGGTCCGAGAGGTTGAAGATGGGTCCCATGCTCTCGACGATTTTCCCCCCGCGCCGGATGTTCTCCGGGATCTGCACGATCTTCGCCTGGCTGAAATCGGGGCGCTCGATCAGCGAGGAGAAATCGAGCTGTTGTACGAAATCGTTCGGGCGCGGGAGCTGCGGCAAGTCCGCCTGCATCGGGGCCGGCGCGCTGAGGTCCTCGGGGCGTCGGGGCTCGTCGTTGGCGACGGGATCCGGCTCCTCGAGCTCCTTTAACTGTGGAATCAAGTCCGTGAGCACGATGAAATGATCTTCCGGCGCCGGCGCGGCTTTCTTTTTCGCGTGACTGAAGCCGAACAGGAGCCCGGCATGCAAAGCGGCGGAGAAGAGGGCCGCGATTAAGGTGAGCTTGCGCGAATGAATCTGACACTCGTAACGCAGTGAGCCGGAGACAGCCGGCACGGGGGCCTTTTGAATCGGCGACCGATCGATCCGCAGCGGCGGCGCTGGGAAAAGCGGGCGCACGGGGAGGTCGGTTATCATGGGACCATCCTACTCCCGCGGGGGCGACCCTGCTTCGCACCCTTTGCGCTAGGGTGTGCATGATTTGCTCTTTAGCGGCGTCGAAAAAGGCGGGGTAGAACGCCGGGAACGCCGCACGGGGTACGAAACTCCGAGGTGGACTCGGCGGGCCGAGCGGTCCCGCCCTGCCCCCCGGGAACCGGCGTTTTCGACGCGCGGAAGCAAAGCCCGAAGGCGGAGGGGCTCCCGCAAGCGAAGCACACTGAATGGCAATCCGTGCGCAGCGCGGCGGGAGGCGAAGGCGTAGTCTGGGCCCTCAACTCCATTCCGCCCACCCCATGAAAACCGTTCTCGCTCCGATTGACTTCTCCAGCATCAGCGAACGCGTGCTGGACGAGGCCATCGAGATTGCACGCGGAATCGGGGGCCGGCTCGTGCTGCTCAACGTCGTGGTGGCGCCCGCCATCGTCGTCAGCAAGTTTGCCCAGCCGCCTGGCGTCGCGGGGTTTTCGCTGCAGGCGGAGAAGGATGCGGGGGAAAGGCTGCTGGTGCTGCAACGGCAGCTGCGCGACCAGGGCGTCACCGCCCACGCCGTTCATCAAGTCGGATTGCCGGGTGAGTGCATCCTGGAACAGGCGGAACGGCTCGTGGCGGACTATATTGTCATGGGCTCGCACGGACACGGGGCGCTTTACGACCTAATCGTCGGCAGCACGACAAAGCGCGTGCTAAAGCAGGCGAGATGTCCGGTGGTCATCGTGCCACCTGCGACGAAAGAGCCGCGCGAAGCGCAGGAACGCGTGCGCGAACCCCGCCAAGCGGTGGGAGTGTAGTGTATCCCCGGCCGCCGCCAGCCGCGCGGCGCCCGCGGGGCTGAAAACAAACGCCGGCGGCAGTCATACCCATGAACAAATCCCAAATGAGCACCGATTGGAAATCCCGGGGCGTGTCCGCGGCCGATGTCGTGGCGGTCGTTCAACCGGGCGCCGCGGTATTCCTGCATGGCGCCTGCGCCACCCCGGCCCCCCTGATTGCCGCCCTGTGCGCCCGGACGGACCTCGCGGACGTGCGGCTCTATCACCTGCACACGTCGGGCCCCGCCCCCTTTGCCGCGCCCGGGCGGGAGCGGGAGTTTCGATCGATCTCGCTCTTCACGGGCGCCCCGCTGCGCCAGGCGATCGGAGAGAACCGCGCGGATTTCATTCCCATTTTCCTGTCGGACATCCCCGGTCTTTTCCTGTCCGGCGCCGTGAAGCTGGACGTGGCGATCCTCCAGGTTTCGCCGCCGGATCGACACGGGTTGTGTTCGCTCGGCACCTCGTGCGACGCGGCGAAGTCCGCCGCCGAAACCGCCCGGTTCGTAGTGGCGGAGATCAACGAGCAGATGCCGCGCACCCATGGTCACAACCTGCTGCCGCTGGATCGGATCCACGCTTTCATCGCGACTGACCGGCCGCTGATCGAGCATCGCCTGGAACAGGAAACCGCGGTGGAGGCTCGCATCGGGGAACTGGTCGCGGCGCTGGTCGAGGATGGGTCGACATTGCAGATGGGGATCGGCGGCATTCCTGACGCGGTGCTCGCGCGCCTGCACGACAAGCGGGACCTGGGCATCCACACGGAAATGTTCTCGGACCGGGTCGTGGACCTCGTCGAGTCGGGCGCGGTGACCAACCGGCTGAAGGCGGTCGGGGTGGGCCGGATCGTGACCAGTTTTATCAACGGCACCCGGCGGCTGTTCGACTTTGTGGACGACAATCCGCTCGTGGCCTTCTATCCCTGCGACTGGACCAACGACACCTCGGTGATTCGCAAGAACCCGAAGGTCGTCGCGATCAATTCGGCAATTGAAATCGATCTGACCGGGCAGGTGTGCGCCGACTCGATTGGCCACCGCATTTTTTCCGGCATCGGGGGTCAGATGGATTTCATCCGGGGAGCTGCGCTGTCCCGGGGAGGGAAGCCGATCATCGCGTTGCGGTCGACGGCCGCGGCGGGGAAGATTTCGCGCCTGGTCGTCCAGTTGAACGCCGGCGCCGGGGTGGTGACGACCCGGGGGCATGTGCACTGGGTGGTGACGGAATATGGCGCGGTGAATCTCCATGGGAAATCGCTCCGCGAGCGGGGGGAGGCGCTGATCTCGATCGCGCATCCGGATTTTCGGGCGGAGCTCGGGCGTGAGCTCGCGCGCGTCCGGCATTTTCCCGGCGGGACCCCGGCGGCGGCCTGAGCCAGCGATGAACGTCACAGCGCCAGCTGCACCGGACGCCGCCGTCTCCGCCAAGGAGAGCCGGATGCTCGTGGCCCAGTTGAAACGATCGCAGATCTTCCGCGATTACGAAAAAGCGTTTCGAGAGACGACGGGCCTGCCGATCGCGTTGCGGCCGCTTGAAGCGTTCGATCTGCCGCACCGGGGCGATCCGAAGGAGAACGCGTTCTGCGCGTTGATGGCGCAGTCCAACCATTCCTGCTCGGCGTGTCTGCAGCAGCAAAAGAAAGTGGAGGAGACGGCGCGCTTGGAACCGCAGACCCTGAAATGTTTCGCCGGACTTTGCGACTCGGCGGTGCCGGTGCGGGTGGGGCACAATCTCATCGCGTTCCTGCAGACGGGCCAGATTTTGCTGCACGCGCCGCGCAAGGCGGAATTCACCCGGGCCACGCGCGAGCTCCTCAAGTTCGGAGCGGAAGTGGACCTGAAGCGGTTCGAAGAAGCCTATTTCCAGACCCGCGTGGTGGCGCCGAACCAGTATGAATCGATTGTGCGGCTCCTCTCCATCTTTGCCCAGCATCTGGCGGTGCTGAGCAACCAGCTGATGGTGCAAAGTGGCAGCACGGAAATGCCCGCCATCACGCGTGCGCGCGCCTTGATTGCCGAACGGCATGCGACTGAGCTCTCGCTCACCGAAATGGCGCAGGCGGTGAACATGAGTGCGTTCTACTTCTGCAAGACATTCAAAAAGGCGACCGGCATGACGTTTACGGCCTATCTGGCGCGCGTTCGCGTCGAGAAGGTCAAGAATCTGCTGCTAAATCCGAACAAACGCGTGAGTGAAGCCGCCTACGAAGCGGGCTTCCAATCGCTGTCGCAGTTCAACCGGGTGTTTCGCCGGATCGCCGGGGAAGCGCCCACGATTTATCGCGACCGGCTTCATACGGGGTCAGCGGCGCGCGCTTCAGTGCTTTGAGGCCCCGCAATCCGGACGAATAGATCCCGGGCCACTGCGGTCGTGCCCTGAAGGGCTTCTGTCTTTCCGGATTCTCGGATTGACGCGGGTCAAGGCGGACCGGACCGGGGTGGAGTAACGTCGACCCATGGACATGGTATTCCCGGCTCCGCCCCCGGTTTCTGTTTCGCTGTGGCGAGACACGATCGCTCCGAAGGAGCACGGCAGCTGGTCGCTGGCTTTTGAGCCCATCGTCCTTTCGCTGCTGGTCGCGCCATCGGCACCGGGCGCGCTGCTGGCCGCGGCGCTTGCGGCTGGATTCTTTGCGCGGCGGCCGCTGCGCATCGCGCGGGTAGAGCAGCGGCCTGAACGACGCGCGGCCGCGCTCTGGGCGCTGGCGGGATGTGCTGCCACCGCGCTGATCGCCCTCGTCGGCACCCTGGCGCAGAGCGGGGTTGAGTGGCTGCTGTGGCTGCCGCCGATGGCGCTCGCCGGCGGCTTTTTCATGTATTTCGACCTGCGAGGCGCGGGTCGCGAAGCGGCGGCAGAGGTTGCAGGCGCAGCCGCGTTTGCACTCGCGCCAGCGGCCGTGGCGGCCCTGGGGGGATGGTCGCCGCTTGAAGCCGTTGCGCTCTCTCTCCTCGTGCTGGGGCGGTCCGTGCCTTCGGTGCTCTGTGTGCGGGCCTTTCTTCGGGCCGCCAAATCCGGCATCAGGCGTGACGGCCCGGCGCTTGTTGCCGCCAGCGTCGCCCTCGCGGTCGCCGCGGGCCTGGTCGCCTGCTCCCTCGCCCCTTTTTTCGCGTTCGGCGTCATGCTGGGATTTGCCGTCCGGGCGTTCGCTTTGCTCGTCGTGATCCGCCCGGGGTGGCGCGCCCGCAGCGTGGGCATCCTCGAAGCCATTCTTGGGCTGGTCTTCGTGGCGGGCCTGGCGCTCGCGTGGCGCGGATAAAGCTTTGCAAGAAATGCGCAGCCAAACGCAGCAGATGCGAGGCGCTGGAGCCCGCCGGCCTGCGATAATTCCGGTCAACAATGACCACGATTTTCCTGATCAAGGCACACCAGGCCGGTGGCGCCGACTGCTCTCCCAAAATCTCAACTCGCCCATGAAAACATCATCTTGTCCGCGGTGCTTCGCCGCACTCGTCTCATGGGCGGCCCTCCTCGGCGCTTCTGCGCTCGCGGGCGCCGAAGGCACCATCCTCGCAAAGCCCGGCGGTAGTCCACTCGCAGCGCACCTGCCGGTCGAAAACGCGATTCTCACCGAGGCACCCAACGTGCCGCCGCCGATCACACGGCGCCACCCCGCCAAAATCATCGTGAATCTGGAGGTGCGCGAAGTCGTGAAGCGGCTCGCCGATGGCGTCGAATACATGTTCTGGACCTTCGGCGGAAGTGTCCCGGGCTCGTTCATCCGGGTGCGCGAGGGCGACTTCGTGGAGCTTCACCTCAACAACCACCCGACTTCAAGGATGCCCCACAATATCGACCTGCACGCGGTCACCGGGCCGGGCGGCGGCGCGGCCTCATCCTTCACTGCGCCCGGGCACACCTCGCAGTTCTCGTTCACCGCACTCAATCCAGGACTCTATGTCTACCACTGTGCGACTGCGCCGGTGCCGATGCACATCGCGAACGGCATGTATGGCCTGATTCTGGTCGAGCCGAAGGAAGGCTATCCGAAGGTCGATCGGGAATTCTACGTGATGCAGGGGGAAATCTACACGGCCGGTCGCCATGGCGAACCTGGCTTGCAACCCTTCGATCCGGCGAAGGCGGAAGACGAACGCGCGCCTTACATCGTGTTCAACGGCGCGGTCGGCTCGCTCGTCGGCGACAAGGCCCTCCAGGCAAAAGTCGGCGAGACCGTGCGCATCTATTTCGGCGTCGGCGGACCGAACATCACCTCGTCGTTTCACGTCATCGGCGAAATCTTCGACACCGTTTATCTTGAAGGCGGCATGACCGGGCAACGAAATGTGCAGACCACGATGGTCCCGTCAGGCGGATCGACCATTGTGGACTTCAAGGTCGAGGTACCCGGCACCTACGTGCTGGTGGATCACTCGCTGTCGCGGGCGTTCAACAAAGGCGCGCTCGGCATGCTGAAAATCACGGGCCCGGAAAACCCGCTGATCTACTCGGGCAAGGAGCTGGACGAAGTCTACATCGGACAAGCGTCCGACGCCGGGTATGCCGCCAGCAAGCGGGAGGCGGAACTCGTCGCGGCGAAAGACAAGGCCGTCGCCGCCAATCCGGAGATCGCAAACATCACCCAGGAAATCCGGATGGAGCGCGGCAAGAAGGTGTTTTTGACCGCTTGCTTCGCGTGTCACATGGCCAATGGCGAGGGGCTGCCGAATGTCTTTCCGCCGCTCGCGCAATCCGACTACCTTAAAGCGGACAAGGATCGGGCAATCAAGACGGTGCTCAAGGGTCTGAGCGGCCCGATCACGGTCAACGGCAAGCCGTATAACAATCTGATGCCGCCGCAGGAATTCAGCGACGACCAAGCCGCCGATGTGCTCACGTACGTCATGAACAGCTGGGGCAACGCCTTCGGCACCGTGAATTCGGCGGAGGTAAAGCGGGTGCGCGCAGAGAATAAATAAACCGCCCGGCGGCGTCCTGCCGAACATCATGCCACCCCTCATCCCGTCCGTCTGCGCCGTGCTGCTGCTGCTCGGGTTGAGCGGCCGGCTGGCGCTCGGCGCCGGGAATCCAGCGGCGCTCCTCGCGGCCGCCGCCGGCCAGGCCGGCATGGTGAACGTCGCCGCCGGAACCTATTTGCCGCTCCTCCGCACGAAGGACGAACCCGCGCTCGTGCCGGTGGCCGCCTTCTGGCTCGATGCGCGCCAGGTCACCAACGCCGAGTTTCTCGAGTTTGTGCGTGAGCATCCGCAATGGCGCCGTTCTCGCGTGAGCCCGCTTTTCAGCGATCGCGGCTACCTGGCCGATTGGTCCGGTGACCTTGACCTGGGTGGAAGCGCCCCGGCCGCGGCGCCGGTGGTGCGTGTGTCGTGGTTCGCGGCGCGCGCGTTTGCGAAAGCGCAGGGCAAACGCCTCCCGACGACAGCGGAGTGGGAGCGCGCGGCTGCGGCTGGTTTCAGCACGCTGGATGGCGCGAGCGAGCCGGGATTCTCCACGACGATTCTGGCGGGGTTGGCCCGACCCGCGCCTTCACCGCTGCCAGCCGCGGGCTCCGGGCGGCCGAATATTTTCGGCGCGCACGACCTACACGGGCCAATCTGGGAATGGGTCGACGACTTCAACAGCACCATGACGACCGGCGAGTCGCGTGCCGATACGGGCCTGGAACGTAATCTCTTTTGTGGCGCCGGGGCGGTGGGTGCGCGCGACCTCACCGACTATCCCGCCTTCATGCGCGCCGGCCTGCGGAGCTCGCTCCGCGCCAACTACACCGTGCCCAATGTCGGCTTTCGGTGCGCGCGGTCCGCCGGGCTTTCTCCGGACGAAGCCCAGGCAGCGGCCGGCGGCACCCCGCCCTCTTCACCATGAAAACGAATCTCGTTATCCTCTTGCTCCTGCTCTTTGCCGCGACCTGCCGGAGCCTGCTGGCCGGCGATGCGCCGGGCCAATCGCGTGCCAGCACGCCCCTCCAAAAACCGCTGGCCGCCAAGCCCGCGTGCTGCGCCGGGGAAAATCCGGCCGCGCCACCCGCGGTGGGCTGGCCTGCCCTGAGCCCGGCGAACGGATCCGATCCACTGGCGGCTCGCTCCATTTATCAGCTCGACGCCGCCTGGACCGACGACGCCGGCCGGGCGGCGACGCTCACATCGCTCCGTGGACGCCCCGTGATCATCGCTATGTTTTTCGCGAGCTGCGAATACGCGTGCCCCATTCTCGTGCAGGACATGCAACGGCTCCGTGCCGCCGTGCCCGCCTCCGTTCGCGAGCAGGCGCAGCTCGTCCTCGTCACGTTCGACACGGTGCGGGACGGACCGGTCGCGCTGCAGGCGTTTCGAGCGCGCATGGCGCTCGACGGGAACTGGACGCTGCTCCGAGGTGAGGCGGGCGCGGTGCAGGAACTCGCCATGTTGCTCGGCGTTAAATTCAAGCAGGACGCGCGCGGGCAGTTCGCGCACTCCAATCTGCTCACCATTCTCAACGCCGGGGGAGAGATCGTTCACCAGCACGCGGGACTGAATGGCGACATTTCCGAGGCGGCGCGTGCGGTGGCCAGAGCAGCCCAATGATCGACGGCGAGCGCGGGCCCGGCCGGGCCAGCGCAGCGCGTTTCGTGGCCGGTCGGCAATCTCCGCTGCTCACACCGCGATGTGCTCCGCGGTCCGTGGACAGAAAGTTGGCGCGGTTAAAGAGTGCCGATGCTGACAAACGCCGCAAAACGCCTCGATTTCGCGACGCGCGATGTGACTGATGACCCGGTTTAATTCCTCGAGCGAAGCATCGCGCTCCATCGGACCCAGCATCGGTGAAGCTGCCTGCGCCCAAATGAGCGCCTCGCGCAGAGCCTGGCTGGCCGCGTGGAAGTAAGCCAGCAGGGGATTCCGCCCGCAGGCGCAAAGCGCCCGGTTGGGCGTCATGGCACCGTCAGCGTCCCAGCGGTGATGCGGCGCGCCGGTGGCGAGATCTTTGAAAATTTCGTCCAAGGTCCAGTCGATAAGATGGGCCAGGGCGTCGGGATGGGCGAGTGGCGTGTTGACTGGTTCGACGCGCAATAATTCCCCCCAACGGGCACGAAGTTCGGGTTGGCGGGCGCGGAATGCTCCCAGCAGATCGGATTGCATGGTGGCAGCTTACCGCACCTGGCATCGTTCGTCTGCGCGTGCATTGGCCAAAAATGCGCGTGGATTGATGCGCAGATTTTGCTAGCCCTCGGTCCGCTGCGTTTCGACCCAGCGCACGGCGTGGCGGACAAGTCCGGTCGAGTCCTTCAACTCGAGCTTCTCCTTCAGGTGCGTGCGATGGACGTCGACCGTCTTCGGACTCAGATGGAGCTGCGCGGCGATGTCCCGCGTGCTTTTGCCCTGGCCAATCAACTGGAAGACCTGGAATTCCCGATCGGTCAGCTTTTCGATCGGCGAGGTGGAGCCGCGGGGCCGGGTGCCCGCCAGTCCTTCCAAGATTCGTGCGGACATCTGGGGGCTGACGTAGACCTCGCCGCGGAGCACCTGGCGAAGGGCCGTGAGCAAATTGGCGCCCCCGGCGCCCTTCATGATATAGCCCCGCGCCCCGGCCCGGAGAACGCGTTCCGCAAACACGGCTTCATCGTGCATGGAAATCACCAGCAGGGCGATGGTCGGATCCGCCGCCCGGAGATCCTTGATGAACTCGAGGCCGCTGCGGCCCGGCATCGTCAGATCGGTGAGGATGAGATCGGGCTTGGTTTGCGCGAGCTGGCGGATCGCCTCCGCCGGATCCCCGGCCTCGCCGCAGACTTTCATGTCGGGCTGCCGATTGATGAGCTGGGCGAGTCCGTCGCGCATGAACGAATGGTCGTCGACCAGGAGAATCGCCTTCCGCGGCGGTGGTTCGGGAACCGATGGCCGCAGCGCGGCGGGCCGGGCGCGGGTTTTCATGGCGGGTAGGGCAGCGCGCAACGGATGGTGCTCCCATGGCCGCGCCGGGACGAGATGGTTAACTCCGCGCCAATCACACTGGCGCGATGCTGCATGACGCCGAGCCCGACCCCACCGCGTTGGCCACCTTTCGGCGTGCTCATGCCCGTACCGTCGTCGACGATCTCCAGCTGCAACCGCTCCCGGGACTGGGCGAGCCGGATCACGACCGAGTTCGCCCGGGAGTGCTTGACCGCGTTGTTCACGGCTTCCTGGGCGATCCGATAGAGATGACCCGCCACGCATGAGTTCGCCAGGATCACGGGGTCCGGACATTCCAAACGGCACCGCAGGTGTCCGACGGTGTTCATCCGTTCCGCGAGCTCGGTCAGCCCGTTTTGCAACGCATCGGGATCGCTGCCGATGGGGACGAGGCCGCGAGCCAGGGCGCGGGTCTGGGTGACCGCTTCGCGCAACATGCGGCCCATCCGCTCGAGGCCCTGGGTGAGGGTGCGATGGCCCGCGGCATCCTCTTTGAGCGCCGTGCACATGAGTTCCAGCGCGGTGAGTTGCTGGCCGAGATTGTCGTGCAGATCGGCGCCGATCCCGTGGCGCTCGCGCTCGCTGACCGCCAGGATTTCCCCCTCGAGCCGTTGGTGCTCGGCTTGCGCGGATTTGAGCGCCTGCGACTGATGCACGGTGGCCAGCGCGCGCTTGACCACGGCGGGGAGGAGGTCGAGCAGCCCGGTGTCCTTCATGACGTAATCGAGCGCGCCTTGCTTCATCACCTGCACGGCCACTTTTTCGTCGCCCTGCCCGGTGACAACGATGAACGGCACCGGCGTCCGCTCCCGCTGCAGGTCCGCCACGAGCTCGGGCCCGCTGCCGCCCTGCAGTTTCAAATCCAGGAGCATCAGTTCCGGCGTCTGACGGTCGAGACTTTCGCGGGCGGCCTTGACCGAAAGCGCGGTGGCGACCTCGTAGCCCTCGGTCCGCAGCGCTTCGGCCATGAGGAACAGCAAGCCCTCGTCGTCATCGACGATCAACAGACGGGCGGCAGGAGCAGGCGGGGACACGCGGGCGAGCGGCGGGGCTAGCGCACTTGGGGCACGCTCAGCAGGGCCATGAAAAGTCCCAGCCGGCGGATCGCCTCGGCGAACAGCTTATAGTCAACCGGCTTCAGGATGTAGACATTGCACCCCAGCGCGTAGCAACGATTCACCTCCCGGGAGTCGTCCGTGGTGGTCAGCATGATGACGGGAAATTTGCTCAACTCGGGATCGGACTTGAGCCGTCGCAGCACCTCGATCCCATCGACCTTGGGCATCCGGATATCGAGCAGGACCATGTAGCTTTCGCTGGGGTGGTGCGGCCGGAGGTTGAAAAAATCCAGGACCGCCTGGCCATCCCGAAAATGTTCGAAGCGGTGACGCAGGCCCGCGGCCTCGAGATTCTCGCGGATGAGGATCGCGTGGCCCTCGTCGTCATCGACAATCAGGATGGTGGGAGGGGGCGGGGTGGTCATGGGTCACCGGGCGGGCTCAACGGCGGGAAGGGAAACAAAAAAGGTGGAGCCGGTGCCGGCACGAGACTCCACCCAAATCCGCCCTTTTTGCCGCTCGAGGACAAGTTGCGCAATAGTGAGGCCCAGCCCCTCGCCGGTGGCAAAGTCGGGATCGAGGCGATGAAAGATCTCGAAAATTTTTGCCTGATGTTCGGGCGCGATGCCGATGCCATTGTCCGCGATGGCATAGATGGCGTGCCCGTCACGCACCGTGCCGGACACCACCACCCGCAGGGGGCGGGACTGGTTCCGGTACTTGACGGCATTATCGAGCAGGTTGGCGAAGACCTGGCTGGTCTGGACGCTGTCGCCGAGGCAGGTGGGCAGCGGTTCCACCCGCACGTCCGCCTGCGCCTGGTCGAGCTGGAACTTCATCGCTGAGACGATCTCGGTGAACATCCCATTCACGCTCAGCGGCCGGATCGAAAGGGCCACGCGCCCGAGGCGGGAGTAGCGCAGCAACCCGGAAAGGAGCGTGTCCATCTTGGTCACGCCGGCGTTGATGAACTTCAATGCCTGGGGAATGGCGACCTCGAGCGGCTGCCGGAGCGTTTCCGCGGGAATCGATCCGGTGGGTCCGGCCGCGTTGGCCGCGGCGCGGATGGTCTCGCAGGCGCGATTCAGTTGCTGGCCGAAGCCCTGGACGTTGACGAGGGGCGAGCGGAGATCGTGGGACACCGTGTAGACGATGGCCTCGAGCTCCTTGTTCTTTTCCGCCAGTTCCGCCGCCAGGCGCCGGAGTTGTTCCTCGCTGGCCTTCCGGTGCGTGATGTCGGTGCGGATGGCCACATGCTGCAGCGGTTTTCCCGCCTCGTTGAGAAAGGGGCAGATGGTGGTTTCGACCCAATAGGACGAACCGTCCTTGGCGCGGTTCTTGATCTCACCCCGCCAGACCCGGCCGTGACCAATCGTGCTCCAAAGCTCGCGGAAAAACTCCTTCGGATGATGGCCGGAGCTGATGATGCGGTGGTCCTGCCCGATCAGCTCTAACCGCGAGTATTGGGAAATAGCGCAGAACTTGTCGTTGACGTACGTGATGCGGCCGGCGGGGTCGGTGATCGCGACGATCGAATGTTCATCGAGGGCGGCTTTGACATCGCGGAGCTCGTTGACGGTGGCGCGGAAATCCCGTTCGAGCTCCTGTCGCTCGGTGAGTAAGGAAGGATCGGGGGACGACACTCTGTCACTCTCGCGCGAGCCGTCGATCGGCGCAAGCTGGGTTCGTGGAGTTTGACCCGAGGCCTACGTGAATCCCTTAGCGAGATGTGGCGGCAGCTCTAATTACGCTGCGCACATCTTGCAGGTATGCTGGGCCCGCCATGAACCTTGCCCCTTCGCCCGCTGCCACCCCGGAGTCGCGCCCTCCCGGATCTGGATCTGATGAAGTCGTCGCCCGGCTGCAGGGATCGGAGATATTCCGTGACTACCAGGAGGCATTTCAAACCGCCACCGGTCTGCCGCTGGTGCTGCGCGGCGCGGGTAGTTTCGCCGCGCCCCATGCCGGCGCCAGGAATGTGAACGCGTTCTGCGCCCTGCTGATGGGGCAGAGCAAGAGCTGCGCCGCCTGCCTCCAGCTGCAGCATCGCGCGGAGTCCGAAGCGATGGTCGGACCGAAAACGATCGAATGCTTTGCCGGCCTCAACGATTCCCTCGTGCCGGTCAAGCTGGGCGACAACGTCGTCGCTTTCCTTCAGACGGGGCAGGTGTTGTTTCGGGCGCCCACCGAGACGCAGTTCCGCGCCGCGATGAAGAGAATTCTGAGCTGCAACGCGGCCGCCGACGCCGCCGGGCTGCACGCGGCATTTTTCCAGACCCGGGTGCTTACCAAGGCCCACTACGATGCGACGCTTCGCCTGTTGGCGAGCTTCGCGCAACATCTCTCGCTCGTCGCCAACGAGCTCATGATCAAGCAAACCGCGGCGGAGCCGCCGGCGGTGATCAAGGCGCGGGCGTTCATCGCCGAACACCTGGGCGAGGAGCTGGCACTGGCGCAGGTGGCGCAGGCGGCGAGCATGAGCGCGTTCTATTTCTGCAAGGTCTTCAAGGCGGCCGCCGGCGTCACGTTCACGGACTACGTGGCGCGCGCCCGAGTCGAGAAGACGAAGCAGCTGCTGCTCAATCCCAACACCCGCGTGAGCGAGGCGGCGTACGAAGCGGGGTTTCAATCGCTGTCGCAGTTCAACCGGGTTTTTCGCCGGATCGAAGCGCAAGCGCCCACCGCCTATCGCGCGCAGCTGCATGGCGCGGGCCCGGCGCGCCCGAAAAGACGCCCGGCCCTCGCCTTCGCGGCCTGACCATGCCCGGCAAGAAATGCGCCGTGAGCGCCAACCGATGCGGAGCGGAAACCCGGCTGCCGCCCTAAACTGATTTCTCCACCCACTCGCTTCCTTTCCATGCCTGTCGTACCGCTCACTCTCACGATCAGTCTCTGCCTGGTTTTTAGTTTTCTGATGTTCTTCCTCTCCGAGCACACCCGCGGACGGGTGAGCAGCGCCGAGCGCGATTCGCTGCTGCCGCTGGCCGAAGAGGAATCGCGTCTGGCGCGCGCACCGCTCTCGACTGCGGTCGCCACTCCCCGCCAAAGGAGCGGCGACGTTGCCTTCCAGCCCAGGCTCGAGCGCCCCCGGCGCGGCTAACGAGCACCCAGGGGTAAAGGGAGGAGCGGACCATCAGCCCTCCCGTCCCACCGGGCACCGACTCTCCTCGTCGCGCGGTCCCGGGTTCACGCCACGTTTTTTTCCCCTTCAATGTCCGGCCGTAAAATCACCCTCGAATTCAATGACAAGGTCGTCCGCCAGTTCCTGCTCGCGACGCTCATCTGGGGCATCGTGGGCATGTTGGTGGGCGTGCTCGTCGCCTCGCAGCTCAATTTCTGGCAGCTCAACTTCCAGACGGCCTGGCTGAGCTTCGGCCGGCTGCGGCCGCTGCACACCAACGCGGTCATCTTCGCGTTTGTCGGCAACATGATGTTTGCCGGCATTTATTATTCGACGCAGCGACTGGTGAAGGCGCGGCTCGCGAGCGATTTCCTTTCGCAACTCCACTTCTGGGGCTGGCAGGCCATCATCGTGGCCGCGGCGATCACGCTGCCGCTCGGCCTCACCCGCGGGAAGGAATACGCCGAGCTCATCTGGCCCATCAACCTTGCGGTCGCGTTCATCTGGGTGGTGTTCGGGGTGAACTTTTTCTGGACTCTCGCCCGCCGCCGCGAGCCCAGCCTCTACGTGGCGATCTGGTTCTACATCGCGACCATCATCACCGTGGCGATGCTCTACATCGTCAATCACCTCTCCCTGCCGACCAGTTTTTCCCACAGCTATCCGATCTTCGGCGGCGTCCAGGATGCGCTGGTGCAATGGTGGTATGGGCACAACGCCGTAGCCTTCTTTCTGACCACGCCGATCCTCGGCATCATGTATTATTTCATCCCCAAGGCCGCGGAGCGTCCCGTGTACTCCTACCGGCTCTCGGTGATCCATTTCTGGTCGCTCGTTTTCGTCTATATCTGGGCCGGTCCGCATCATCTGCTCAACACCGCGCTGCCCGGCTGGCTGCAGACCCTCGGCATGACCTTTTCGCTCATGCTTTGGGCGCCGTCGTGGGGCGGGATGCTCAACGGCCTGCTCACGATGCGCGGCGCGTGGCACAAGTTGCGCACCGATCCCGTGCTCAAGTTTTTCGCCGCCGCCGTCACGTTCTACGGCATGGCGACGTTCGAAGGGCCGCTGCTCTCGATCAAGTCGGTCAACGCCCTCGGACACTACACGGATTGGATCATCGGCCACGTGCATGCCGGCGCCCTCGGCTGGAACGGCTTCATGGCCGCCGGCATGATTTACTGGCTGCTGCCGCGGCTCTGGAACAAGCCCCTTCATTCCACGGGGCTCGCGAATCTGCACTTTTGGCTCGGGACCGTGGGCATCCTGCTCTACGTCGCCGCGATGTGGACGAGCGGGATCACGCAGGGCCTGATGCTCAACGCCACGACCGAGGGCGGCACCGTCCTCGTGTATCCCAACTTCATCGATACGCTCACCGCGATTCGGCCGATGATGCTGATGCGGGTCATCGGCGGCGGACTCTACCTCGCCGGGTTCTTCCTCCTCGCCTACAATGTCTGGCGCACCATCCGGCAGGCCCAGCCGGTGAACGGGACCATCGAGGTCTTTGCCGACGCGGAGGCGGTGGCGGCCACCGAAAACGTCGGCGTCTTTGGGACTTTCCTCAATCCCCCCGTGCTGTTCACCACCCTGGCCGTCGGCTTCGCCTGTGCCTGGATGTTCGGGAACGATGCCGTCAGCATCGCCGGCCTCGTGGGCGCGATGATTAGCCTCATCCTGGCCTATTCGCACTGGGAGTCGCGGGGCAAAGCCTGGGCGGGCTGGTATGACCGGCTCCTCGCCAACACGCTGCCATTCACGATTCTCACCTTCATCGCCGTCGTCGCCGGTGGATTGATCCAAATCATCCCGCTCGTCCTGACGCACCAGGCGGCGAACATCGAGGATCGTCGCCAGGTCATTTACACGCCGCTCGAGCTCGCGGGGCGCGACATCTACATCCGCGAGGGCTGCTATAATTGTCACTCGCAGATGATCCGCACCCTGGTGCCCGACGTGTTGCGCTATGGCGACTACTCCCGGCTGGGCGAGTCGATCTACGATCACCCCTTTCAATGGGGCTCGAAGCGCACGGGGCCCGACCTGGCGCGGGTCGGCAGCAAGTATCCGAATATATGGCACCTGCGCCACCTGGAGGATCCCCGCGCCATTTCCGCCGGCTCCAACATGCCGGCCTATCCGTGGCTGACGGCCAACGCTACGGCAGTGTCGGCGCTGCCCGCGAAGCTCGCCGCGCAACGCACGCTCGGCATTCCGTACCCGAACTGGACGCCCGCCCAGATCGCCGCGCGTGTCGCCGCCCAGGCGACGGGCATCGCCGCCGACCTGCGCACCGCGGGCGCGGAGGTCGCTCCGGAAAAGGAAATCGTGGCGCTCATCGCCTACCTCCAGGTCCTCGGAAAATCCGAGAGCGTGAAGTTGCCCGCCAAAGGGGCCGCCATCGCGGTCACGGAGGAGTGATCGAACTCTCCACGCCCAACCCCCCACGCCCAATGTTTCGCCGACTGGTTTTCGAAAACTCCGCCGCGCTCTTCACGATCGTGGCCTTCCTCACCGCTGCGACGATCTACGTGACGTTTGCCTGGCGCGCGCTGCGCATGAAGCGCGCGCAGGTCGCGCACTTTGAGCATCTCCCGTTCGCCACGGCCACCCCGTCCGCCCGTCATGAAGCCGATTCCCCCCCCGCCGCCTGAAGATCCGATTCGGCCGCACGTTTTCGACGGTATTGCGGAATACGACAAGCGGCTGCCGAACTGGTGGCTCTACACGCTCTACCTCACGATCGTGTTCTGGATCGGCTATTGGAGCTATTACGAGTGGCTGCGGATCGGCCCGACCAGCGAGCAGGCGGTCGTGGCCGCGATGGCGAAGATCGAGGCGGAGAAACTCGTCGCCGCCCACGTCGATGATGGGAGCCTCTGGAAGATGAGCCAGAGCGCGGCCTTCGTGGAAAATGGCAAAGCGGTTTATGCCTCCAACTGCGCGGCCTGCCACCTGGCGAGCCTGCGCGGCAAGGGTGAGAGCGCGGTGGCCATCGGACCGGATCTGACGGACACGAGCTGGCTGCATGGCGGAAAACCCACCGAGATTCACGACCTGATCACCAAGGGTGTGCTCGCGAAAGGCATGCCCGCCTGGGGGCCGGTCCTCGGCGCGAAGAAGATCGCCGAAGTGACCGCCTACATTCTCAGCAAACACCGCGAGGGCGAACCGGTCGTGCGCGAGCCGGCCAAAGTCGCTGCGAACGAATGAACCTGCCCCGGGCCAAAGCCCATGCCCTCGCCCCTCGTCGACCTGCCCAGACGTGAAACCGTCTCCGCGATCCGTTCCGACGGCTCGCGTCCCTTCCTGTTTCCCGCCGATCCCAAGGGGCGCTTCACGCGGGCACGAATGTGGTCCGGCTTCGCGTTGATCGCGTTTTACCTTTCGCTCCCTTGGATTCAAATCAACGGCTTTCCGGCCGTCTTCCTCGATGTGGCGGAACGGCGGTTCCATTTGTTCGGCGTTACGCTCGCCCCTCAGGACCTGTGGCTCCTCTTCTTCGTGATCACCGGGCTGGGCTTCTCGCTCTTCTTCGTGACTGCCCTGCTGGGCCGCGTCTGGTGCGGCTGGGCCTGTCCGCAGACGGTCTTCCTCGATCAGGTTTACCGCCGGATCGAGCGGTGGATCGATGGCGACGCGGTGCAGCGGCGGGCACTGCAACGGGCGCCGCTCACCGCGACGAAGATTTTCCGGCGCACGCTCAAGCACACGCTCTATGTGCTGGTCTCGGCCATCATCACGCACCTGTTCCTCGCCTATTTCGTGTCGTTGACCGAGGTGTGGTCGATGGTGCGCGCCGCGCCCATCGACCACTGGGGCGCGTTCGGCTTCATCGTGGCCGCGACCGGGCTGCTGTATTTCAACTACGCGTGGTTTCGCGAACAACTCTGCATCGTCATTTGTCCCTACGGCCGGTTGCAATCCGCGCTGATCGACGATCACTCCCTGGTGATCGGCTACGACGTCAAACGAGGCGAACCGCGGGGGAAACCAGCCCAGGGACGGCCCGCCGAAGGCGCGGCGAACGCGGGCGACTGTGTCGCGTGCCGTCGCTGCGTCCAGGTTTGTCCGGTCGGGATCGATATACGCCAGGGGCTCCAGCTGGAATGCATCGGCTGCACCGCCTGCATTGACGCCTGCGACGATGTCATGACGCGGCTCGGGCGCCCGCGCGGCCTCATCCGCTACGATTCACAGCAAGCCTTCACCGGTGGTCGCACCCGTTGGCTGCGCCCGCGCACGCTGCTCTATTTTATGCTGCTGCTCACCGGTGCGAGCGTGGCGACGTGGGCGATTTCAACGGTGAAGCCCGCGAACTTTGGTGTCACCCGGATGACCGGCGCGCCGTACATTGTCGACGATGCCACGGTGCGAAACCAGTTCCTCGTGCGGATCGTGAACAAGCGCGGCGAGCCGGCGCGCTTCGTCCTGCACGTGGAGCGGGGGCCAGGGGATCTGCGGCGGACCGGATTCGATACCGCGGTGGACATCGGGCCCCTCGGAGAACTCGTTCAGCCGCTGATTCTCCAGCAGGCGCTGGGCACCTACGCCGGGCCCTTCCGTTTTCTAGTGCGCGTCGAAGACGCGGCGGGGACTTTTCACCTCGCGCGCGAAATCGAGTTCCTGGGCCCGGAGGCGCGCTGGTGGCGCGCGGAGGCAACGCCACCGTGAAAAATATCCCGGTGGAAGCCGACGTCAGGATACGGTCACGGGCCGACCTGGTGGATCCCAGCCTCGTCACCCTGCCGGCGGCGCGCCCTTCGCGAATCTGGCTCTGGTTCGTCGCCGCCTTCGTGGTGCAGGTCGCGGTTTGGACGGCATGGCTTACGATCGCTGCGCATCACCAGGTGCAGGAAGTGCCGCTCGCCTCGACATCACCTTGAAATGAGAACCAAAACGATCCGGCCAAGGCTGGTCGCGGCTGGCCTGTTGATCCCGGCGTTGCTGGGCGCTGCTGCCGCAACGCTGCCCGATTCCGCCATGGCTCCGTGATGGAACTCGCCGCCGTCAACTCACCTGCCGCCGCGTTCATCGCGGGTCTGGTCACGAGCCTGCATTGCGCCGGCATGTGCGGGCCGCTGGCGTGCTCCCTGATGCCCGGGCCCGGTTCTGCTGGCCGGCAAAATTACAGTGCGCAGACGGTGAGCACGGTGTACCATGTGTCGCGGCTGACCGGCTACGCGGTCCTGGGCGGGCTGGCGGGGGGCATCGGCCGGGCGCCGCTGCTGTGGCTCTCGCAATCGGCGCTGCGCTGGCTGCCATGGGTGCTGGTGCTCTTTTTCGTCGCCCTCGCGCTGCGCTGGGACCGTCACCTGCCGAAGCTCGCGCTGCTCGCCCGATTCACGTGGAAGCTCCAGTCGTGGCTGCGCGGCCGTTCGCGCGTTCAGGCGGCGGCGGCGCTCGGTTTCGCCACGCCGCTGCTACCCTGCGGTCCTTTGTATTTTCTGGCGACGCTCGCCCTGCTCTCCGGATCGGCGCTGCGCGGCATCGAGTTCATGCTGGCGTTCGGAGTGGGCACCGTGCCGCTGCTCTGGCTGGCCCAATCGCAGTTCCATTGGCTCCGCCAAAAGCTCTCTCCACTCTGGCTCGACCGGACGCGCGCCGCGCTGGCGCTAGCCACAGCGGCCATCATCGGCTGGCGGCTCCGGGCCACGCTCGGCTTCGCGGGGCCCGACCCGCTTAACTTTGTCTGCTTCTGAGATGAGTACAAAAGTTGAAAGTGGCAGGGGCATCCTGCCCGTGACGGATGAGCAAAAACAAGGGCGAGACGCCCGTGCCGCTCCCGCCTGCCGCCATTGCGGCGCGCCCTTGATCGACGCGCGGATGCGGGCAAACGGTTTCTGCTGCTCCGGCTGCAGCTACGTTTTCCGGCTCGTGCACGAGCATGGCCTCGCGGGCTACTATCGGATCAAGGACGACGTGACGGCGCCGGCGGACGCCGCGGTATTTCAGCCCCGCGACTACGGCTGGCTGGAGGCAGCCCAACTCGCCGCGGAACAGAATGGAGCCGCGGCGCCTCCCCACCCATCAATCCCCGAGCTCACGTTGGATGTGCAGGGCATCTCCTGCGCCGGTTGCGTCTGGCTGATCGAGCGCATTTTTCAGCAG
>JBKJRG010000179.1:0-4970 GCA_046594805.1 Opitutaceae bacterium
TTTGGAGTTTGGAGTTGGCCGGGGCCGCGGTCGTGTCAGCGGCTAGTGGCACGGCGATGCGGAGTCCGCGAAGGGTGCCGTCGGGCCGCCAGCCCTTTTCGGACGTCACCACTCCGAGCAGTTGCTTCACCTCGGTCGGGCCATCGGCGGCCACGGGGAGGTTGAGGATGAAGCCACCCTTGCCGTCGGGCTTTATTTCTTGCGGCTGATCGAAGGCGACCAGCCCGTCTTCGGTGAAGAAGTGCATGCCGGTGGGCGTCGGCCGTGTAGGGGCGTTGCTCGCCGACGCCCCTACATTTGGCGCGATCAGCAGGGTGATGGTTTTCGCGGTGCGGCTTGCGCTGGCTTTCCACCCCTCGTCGGCGCGCGGCAGCCCGGCAAGCACGGCGCGGATTTTTTCTCCCCACCCGGGATCGGGGGATGCGACTCCCGCCGTGACGGTCAGCGTCAGCGCCACCTCCGCGTCGCCGGGAATGCACACATCCTCGCACATCAACCAGCTCGCGGCGGCCTTCAGCTCGATTTTTTCCCCGGCCTTGAGATCGGCCGGTGGTGTGAGCGTCACCGGCAGAAGCAGGTCGCCCTCGTAACCCTGGCCGATGACGCTCTTGGTTTTGTCCTTCAGCACCTGTGGTGCCGGCCATTGGATCTCGCCGGCCTTCCAGCCGGGCGGGAGTTTCCACTCGAGCCGCGTGGCGAGTCCGGTCCCGGGATTGACCCAATACGTGTGCCAGTGCGGGTTGTGTACCAGCCGCAGCGCGAGCAGCACGGGCTGGCCCGGCTGAATCGCCGCATCGGCGGCCACGAGCGAGGCCTTCACATGGGCCGGCGTTGCGGCGGTACTGATGGCACACGGCAACAACAGCAGGCCCAGCAGGGAATATACGAACGGCAGGCGGCGAATCATGGTGATGCGTGACAATGGTGGAACTTGGTGCGAGGCGCAAACCTCGAGGTTTATTCCACGCGGACGCCGGCTATCGCGGATGGGACTCTCACTGGGGCGATGGCAAAACCGTAACGCGGTCGTTACGGCCGTCCGCGGCGTTCGACGTAGCAACAGGCGTCCCTGCCTGCCGGGAACGCAGAATTCCGATGCACGAGTGATTCCACCGCCCAACCCGGCACGCAGGGAGCTTTGCCGCTACCGGAAACCCCCGCGCCGCCGCCTTGCCTCGGGGCGCCGCGCAACCCACGTTCCGCGTTGGATGATTCCACGGATGTCCGGCCGTCCCCTGCTCGCGGTGTTCGCTTGGGCCTTGCTCTTGGGCGGATGCGGCTCTCCCCCCGCGCCGGTGGCGGGCCCCGTTTCAACCCGTGGTCCACGCGACGCCTTTGTGTTGCTCTCCGGTGGCGGCACGCCGCTCTCGAATCACTATTCGCAATACCTGCAGGCACGGGCGCTCACCGGTTTTTTCGAGCGGAGCGGGCCGCCGGGGGCGACCTGGGTCTTCTTTGGCATCGGGAACCGCCCGGACCAGCCGCTGCGGCTGGCGGACGCGCACCGCACCACGGAGCGCGACGGGGTGCGGCTGGAGTCGTGGGTGCCCGGGATCTTGCGTGGCAACCGCCCGGCCACGCGCGAGAGTTTCCTCTCGGCCTTGCGCACGGAAATCCTGCCCGTCGTGCGCGACGGCGGCACGCTGTATCTTTTTGTTGGCGACCACGGCGAGCTGGCCAAAGGCGACCCCGCCGAGAGCGCGATCACGATGTGGCAGTTGAAGCAGGGCGCCGGTCGCGGCAACCGCTGGACCACCGACAGCAAGGAAATCCTCCGCGTGAGCGAGCTGCGGCAGGTGCTGGCCGAGGGGCTGGGCCAGGGGAGGGTGGTCTTCTGCATGACCCAATGCCACTCGGGGGGCTTTCATTTTCTCGGTGTGCCGCGCGAAGTCACGCCACCGCGCGAATGGTTCACCACCTGGCCGGACTGGGCGCGCACCCGCCCGACCGCGCCGCCGTTGCGCGTGGCGGGTTTCACCGCCACTGACGAACAGTCGATCGCCGCCGGCTGCGTCGCGGGTCCGGATCCGGAGCCTTGAATTGGCTATGAACGTTACGCGCCCGCGGCGCTGCTCGGGATCGACCTGCTCACCGAGCAGCGTACCGGGCCCGCGCAGATGTCGCTGGCTGCCGCCCACGAGTCGGCGACGCTCACCGATCGAACCCTCGACAAGCCGCGCACGAGCTCGGAGCAGTATCTCGAGCGCTGGGCGGACCTGGTGGAAACCCGGCTGGCCAGGGAATCGCGGCTGACGGATAAAACGCGGAGCGCGGTCGCGTCGTATGGGCGCACCGTGGACACCGGGACGGTTGAAGTGGCGAACGCGGGACTGCAGGCCCGGCAGGAACAGTTCAAACGGTTCACCGCGCGCCTGACGGAGCAAAACCCCGCGGTGAAAGAGTTATTGTTGTCGGGCACGCGCAAAGAACTCGAGGAAGCCACCAAGGCGGGGGGTGGCCGGGGCGGCGCCCGCGGTGGAGCGGGCCGCCGCGGAGCGACGGCTGAGGCGCGCAAGGCGTGGACCGAAACGCTGCGCCGCGCCTGGAAGGCGGCGGTGCTCGCGGGCGACGGCGGACTGTTGAGCGGGCCGACCCTCGCGTTTGAAAAGCACCTCCTCAAGGTCGAGGATGGCGGCAAGGATTTTCTGCTCAATCGCGGCGACGGCTTGCTGAATGAGATCTATTGGAACTCCAGTTACGCGCGGCCGCAGAACTTCAATCCCGCGCAGGCGGAAGCAGTGACGCTTTGGGCCGCGGAACGTCGTTCCCGGGTGGTGGCGTGGGGCCGCGCGTCGGCGGACGCAGCCGTCCGGGCTGCGGCGGAGAAAGTCGGCCCGGGCGCCACCGCGACGGCTCCGACGACGAACGCTGCCCCAACCCCCGTGCAAATCAGCCGCCGGACCGCGGCGGAACGCGTGCTATTTTATCGCCGCGTGTTGGCCGCGTGGGAATTCCTCCTCGCGATGGAAGCCGCGCCCGCTCTCGCGCGGCTGGAGGAGTTGATCGAACTCGAGCGCACGCCGCTGCCCGCGCCCGCCACCTGACCCGGTTTCCGCCTGAAGCTCGGCCCCGCACTCCGAGCGGGCCTGGGTTCCCGCGTGCTTTCGCGATCGAGGGTGGAATCGTATGCTGCAACTCAGGCCGGCTTGTGCCCCTTCAGCCGGGAACGCATCCATGGTCCCGCGAGGGCTGCACATTGTAATGTAATCGCGGCCGTCCCGCCGTCGTCAGAGGCTTGTCCGGCTCTCCCCTTTGCCGTCTGCTCGTTTCCCGTCCCCGCCTCCTCATGCACCCCCCGTTTCGTCCGCTCATCGCCGTCTTCGCGTTTGCTTTTGCGCTCGCCGCCCACGCGGCCGAAATGGCCGTGCCGTTTCGCAGGGTCACCTTCGATGATGCCCTCCAGGCGGCCGCGAAGGAGAACAAACTCGTCTTCGTCGACTTCTTCACGACGTGGTGTGAGCCCTGCAAGCGGCTCGATGCGGACACCTTCACCGACGCGGGCGTCGGCCGGCTGGTTGGGGGCGCCGCCGTGGCGCTCAAGCTGGATGCCGAAAAGGAAGGCCTCGCCGTGGCGAAGCGTTACAAGGTCAGCGCGTATCCCACGCTCCTGCTCGTGAAAGCCGACGGCACCGAGGTCGACCGGATCGTCGGCTACCGGCCACCGGCGCCGTTCACGACGGAGTTCCGGAATTTGCTCGTGATGGCGCAGACGGGCAAGACCGGGCTCGAACAGGCGCGCAGCATCGTGGCGCAGCAGGCGAAGCCGGAGGTCGCGAGCGGCGATGCCGAGGACGCGCAACCGCACTTCGACCTCGCGAAGAAACTGATTGTCGCGGGCAACTACGAGGAGGCGTTGAAAGAACTGATCTGGTGCTGGGACGAGGGGAAGAAGGATCCGGACTTTTCGACGCGGCGCAGCGCCTTGGTGGCGGGCGAAATGGCACGCGTGGCGAAGGACCTGCCGGCCGCGCGTGACGCGATGATCGTCCGGCGCGATCAGGCGAAGCAGCGGGCGATCGCCAACAAGGGCGGGGCGGCCGTCATCCAGGACGTGATCCAGATGAACAAGGCGCTGAAGCAGGAGGAGGACACCCTCACCGTCTTCGACCAGATTCCCGAGGGCGACCGCCGGAGGGCGACCATCAGCATTTATCTGTTCGACCAGCTCGTGGAACGGCAGCGTTACAATGACGCGGTGTGGCCCACGCTGTTCAGCGGGGCCGTCTCGATGCTCGAGCAGTCCAAGCTCCGGGCGAAGACCGGTGGACCGGCGATGACCACGACGTACATCATCGCGCGTACCGCCAAGCAGGTGGAGGCGCTCGCTGGCGCCGGCCAGCTTGAGCAGGCGCGCGAACTGGGCGAGCGGCTGATCGCGTTCGAATCAACTGATGAAACGAAGCAACTGCTGACCAAGCACGCGACGCGCGCCGGCCAGCCTGAGTTGTTCGCGTCGGTCCCGGTCGTGGCGATCCCGAAGAACTGATCTCCCCAGTGGCTTCGGCTTCCAGCCGAAGATCGGAGCCGGGCGAGAAAGGCCGCAGTTATGACCGGAGCAGCAACCCATACTGACTCTGGTTATTACGCGGACGCGTGGTTGACCGTCCGTACTTCACCTTTGGCCGTCGCCCGGCGTCTAGCGGGTCCGTACACCCATGTTGAGATTTCTGCGCACTCTTCCTCTCGTTGCCATTCTCCTCACCGGCCCCCTCACCCTCGCGCAAAAAGGCGATCGTCGCGGAGAGGAACAAAAACCGCTGCCGGCCCACCTCAAGGTCCCGCCTGCGCCCGTGCTTTCCCCGGAAGCGGAGCGCGCGACCTTCACGCTCGCGCCGAGCTCGTCGCGGCCGACCCGCTCATTGGCGATCCCATCGCGATGCAGTTCGGGCCCGACGGCCGGCTCTGGGTCCTGGAGATGCGCGGCTACATGCCGAACACCGACGGGCTCGCGTTCGCCCTCACCGTCGATG
>JBKJRG010000692.1:0-6357 GCA_046594805.1 Opitutaceae bacterium
CCGGGGCTTGCGTCAGGCCCATCCGCTCGGGGCGCACGCGCCTCCGTCGTAGGCAGCCAGCTGGCTGGCGCTTCTGCAGCGCGAGCAGGCTCGCTACCTACGAAATGCGATCTGAGAATCTCTCCAGGATCCCGCCTCTCTCCCATGAACGAAAAAGAACTGATCATCCTCCACACCGTGCACGTCATTTTCGCGGTCGTGCTCATTGCCTACACGTTCTACGCCTGCGCGGCACCCCTCAACACCCGCAAGCGCGTCCTCGCGATGACCGGCGTTTCGAGCCTGCTCGTGCTGCTGACCGGAATCCGGATGTGGCAGGGGATGTTTGGATTCGCCGGACACGGTTGGGTGATCGTGAAACTGGTGTGCTGGCTCGGCGTTTCGGCGCTGGCGGGCTTTGCTTACCGGAAACGGGAGAAGGCCGGCGGGTTCATGCTCGTGGCGCTCGTGCTCGCGGCCGTCGCGGTGGTGATGGTGTACTTCAAGCCGTTCCCGCGTTAACGGATGGTCGGGTCGATCTGCGGCGTATGGGTGGATGACGCGGGGGGCGTGCGCACCACCGTCGTCACCGCGGACGGGGGCCGCGCGGAAAAGGCGGAGACGTTGCGGCCTTTCGCGTGGCTGAATGGTCCGCCGGCCGCGGTGCCGGAGGGGGTGACCGTGGAATCGCTGGCCGGGGAGGGGCCGTTCAACCGGCTCGCTCACGCCGCGGATTTTGAAACCTTCAACGCCTTCGTGCGGCAGGCCCGCGAAAGTGTGAGCGTCGATGCGATCCGGCCGGTGGAAAGCCAGTTTCTCCTGCAACACCGGCAGCGGCTGTACCGGGACATGACGTTCGGAGCGCTTCGCCGGTGCCAGTTCGACATTGAGGTGGCGTCGCCGGCGGGCGGATTTCCGGTGGCCACGCGACCGGACGATCGCGTGCTGGCGATCGGGATGCGCTACGGCGGAAAGAACCGGCTGCTGCTGCTCGAGGAAATGAGCGACGCGGCGGAAAAGAAACTGCTGGAGCAATTCTGCACGGCGCTGCACGAGGCGGACCCGGATGTCATCGAAGGGCACAACCTGTTCAAATTCGATCTCGATTACCTGCGCCAACGGTGCCGGCGGCACAGGGTGAACTGCGCCTGGGGCCGGTACGGGGCGAGGGCGGTTTTTCGCAGCACCAAGATCAAGGTGGCGGAACGGTGGATCGATTTTGTGCGGTGCGACATCCCCGGCCGCGCCGTGGTGGACACGTACCTGCTGGTGCAGCTCTACGACATCACCACGCGGGAGATGACCTCGTACGGATTGAAGGAGGCGGCGATTTATTTCGGAGTCACTGAGGAGGAAAGCACCGAGCGCACCTACATCGCCGGCGATCAGATCCAGCGGGCGTTTGTCGAGGATCGCGCGCGGTTCTGCGCGTACCTGGAGGATGATTTGCGGGAGACGCAGGGCATCGCCGACCAGTTGTTGCCGACTTATTTCGAGCAGACGCGGACTTTTCCGACCATGCTGCAGGAGGCGACGCTGCGTGGGGCGACCTCGAAAATCGACCTGCTGTTTCTCGAGGAATACTATCACGCGCGGCAGACCTGTCCCGCGCCGCCGGAGGTGAAGCCTTTCGAGGGCGGATATACGCGCAGTTTCCAGGAAGGCGTGTTCCGGCACGTGCTGCATTTCGACGTGGCCTCGCTTTATCCGAGCTTGCTGCTCCACATCGGGCGCAATCCGAAGAACGATACTCTCGGCGTCTTCATTCCGTTGCTGCGCCGGCTGCGCGAATACCGGTTGAAATACAAGCTGCTCGCCCGCTCCGCCGTGTCCGAGGAGGAGCGGAACGAGGCGCAAGCGCGGCAATCCAGCTTCAAGATTCTCATCAACTCGTTCTACGGGTACCTCGGTTTTTCCGGAGCGCGTTTCGGCGATGGCGAGCTGGCGGCGGAAGTGACCCGACGCGGACGCGAGCTGCTGCAGGCGTTGATTGATGAGTTTGCGCGGCATGGGTGCATGATCCTGGAGGCGGACACGGACGGGATTTATCTCTCATCGGAAAAATACTTCGAGCAGCCCGAGACGCTGCTGGCGCTGGTGGCGCCGATTCTGCCGGCGGGGATCGAGCTGGAGTACGACGGGCGGTACACCGCAATGTTTTGTTACAAGGCGAAGAATTATGCGCTCTACGACGGGAAGAAGCTGACGCTGCGCGGCAGCGCGCTGCGTTCGCGCGGGATGGAGCCGTACCTGAAAAAGCTGAGCAACCAGTTGATTCGTTTCCTGGTGGGCGCCACGCCGGATTCGCCGATCGTCCTGCTGGACGATTACCGAAAAAAACTGACCCAGCGCGTGCTGCCGGTCGAGGCATTGGCGAAGAGCGAAACGCTCAACCAGAACATCGATGCCTACGAACGCTTCGTCGCCGAGGGTGGCAAACCCCGGCGGGCCTCGGCGGAGGCCGCCCTGCTGCTGACCCCGCGACCGCGGATGGGCGAGCGGGTGGTGTATTACATCACGGCCAAGACGGGCGGTCGCGCGAACGACTGGCAGCGCGCGCGTCCCTTGTCGCTCTATCACGCGGTACAGGCGCCCTACGACGCGGATTATTACGTGGAAAAGCTCGACGACTGGCTCGAGCGCTACGGCACGTTCCTGGGCCTCGAGCCGCCGAAGTCGGCGCAGGGGGAATTGGCGTTTTAGGAATGGCTCGGTGGTAGGGCTGCCGCTTGCCGGCACGCCGTCGCGGAACACGCGGCCGAAAACCTGCTCGTGCCGGACGCAATCCGGCGGGCGCGAACCCGCGGCTCTTCGTAGCCACGAGCGTGAGCGAGTGGATTTCTTTGGGCTACTCAGCCCGGCAGGTCCTTCTCCCAATCGCGGAATTCCCACGCATCCTTTCGGACCGCGTGGCCGTGCTCCAGCAGCGCGTTGTTCAGAAAGACAGCTTCCATCGTGGCGCCGGCCTCACCGCCGCTCGTTGCTCCGATGAAAACATCGGCGAGATAGCGATCGTACTTGTCGGGCTTCGTCGTGCTGACGACCACGGCAGTGCCGGCGGGGAGCAGATGATCGACGAAGCGTTTGGCGGCCTTCCCCTCCGCGGTGCTGAGCTCGGGCGCGTCCAGTCCGCGCAGCCGGAGCTTTTCTTCGAGCCAGATCCCGGGCGCCACCTCGATGCCGATGATCAGCGTGTCGGCGTCAACCACGCGGCGAATCGTGGCGTCGTAGGTGAAGAGATCGGCCTTGGTGGCTCCGTCGGCGCGCGTGATGCGTTCTTCACCGAGCCGGACGATGGCGCCTTTCTCGAGGCGCTTTTGCTGCTCGGGTTCGAGTGCGCGGTAGAGTTTGAATCCGAGATCGACCGCGAGCCCGTCTGCTCCGCGGTCGATAATCCCGTGCAGCCCGGGTGTGCCGCGTTTGGCGACCAGGAGACGGGCGCCGGAGAAGGGCGCCTGCCCATTCAGGCCGGTCGCCTGGAGGTTGCGCGGCTCGGCGTCGCCCGCGGTGAGCGCGCGGATCTGGCGATCGAGGTGGTCGGCCGTCCATTGCTGTTTGAGGGCCTGCACTTCGAGGTCATGCCGCGTCCGGTCATCCTTGACGAAGCTCAGGACGCGATAGTGGCTCCAGCCCAATTTTTGCCGGCCGGCAAAAATCGGGTAGGCGCGGGCAAAGCGCAGGCAGCGATACAACAGCGACTCCTCGAGCCCGAGGTCGCGCGTGAGCCGGCGGATGGTCTGCGTGCCGTAGCCGGCTTCGTCCGCATGAAGCTCGAGGTGGTCGTGCACCAGCCGGCCGGTGAGCCAGTAGGTTTCCAGCCGGGCGCGTTCGATCCGTTGCTGGCCGGCGAGAAGCGTCTCCTCCACGCCGCGCTTCAATTCGGCGTAGGTTTTCGGAACTGTGGCGGAAGTCAGGGCGCGGGTAGCCACGGCTGGTCGGGACGCAGGAGCATGAGCGGGAGATCGGGGCGATGTCGCGGAGAAAAAAGGGGGACGGACACGTCGCGCGCTCAGCCAAATCTGTCGGCGGCCTCACACGAAGGACGCAAAGAAGACTCCCGGCAGCGGCTAGGTGGGGAGTTCGTCGGACTCGCAAAACTCAAAAACTTACGACCGGACTTCGTTCCAGCGCTCTTGGCCCACACGGAACGCCAAGACGCGAAATAATCGCGTGCGCCCTTCAGCCTGTGTGACTGCTGTGGTTTTTGACAAGTCGGCCTAAACGCGTCGCGGAACGCGGCGGGCCAGAGCCGCTCTGGAAAATTTCAGACTTCTTTGTTCACGACACTTTCTTGATCAGCCACTGGGCCAGCCCAGCAGAAACAACAAGCCGTGCGAGATGCTGTCCGGTTAGAAGCGTCACACGGGAGGGGTTTTCATATTTGGCCAACCCCGCAGTGGGGGTGTGCACGATAAAATAAATCTCCGAGTATTGAGAGTGTGCATCGAATTTTTTGACGTAATTCAAAAATGTCGAGAAGTCGGATTGCGACTTCACCTGAACAGCGGCGCGTTTCCCGCTCACGGGCGAAAGCAGTTCCAAATCTACGGTCTTCTGGTGCCCCGAAAGCCCTGCACTTTGGTAAGCGCACCGCTCAAATTGTCCAAGTGAAGCTCGTTATTTTTTGCGTCGCAATTCGACCACGGACCCAGCGTGCGCCTGATGCGCGACCCATCCGGGAGTTCTTCCACTTTCGAGGACGCGAAACACCAATAGAGCATGCGCTGATAAAACGTGATCCATAGCGTCCGCTCATCGTCGGTGTAAAAGGCCTTCACCTGATTTGTGAACTCGGTCGCCTTGCCCTTCGTTTTTTTCCCGGTTGTTGACCAGTATTTGAGCACCGCATCCCAGTCTCCGTTGAGGGATTCCTGATGCTGATTGCTGCGAAACCCGATTCGAATGTAAGGCGATGATCCATCGATGCATTCTTTTTCGAAGCTTCCACTCTTGCCCAGCTTGATGAACCGAACTCGGCTCGGATTTAACTTTGGCTTGGAACTCATGGTTTGCTCGGGCCAATCACCTGTCGTGAAGTCCGGCGACGGTGGCGGCGAGGAGTTTCTCAGCAGTGGCGCGGGCGGTGGTGAGCGCGGCTTCGAGCGCGTCGAGCACGGCCATGAGCTCGTCGACCTTGGCGACGATCCGGCGTTGTTCGGCGGGACAGCCGGACTGGGTCAACCCCCTCTTCCGACCATCCCCACGATCATGCGACGCGCAGTTCGCGGGCGTGGGCGATGTCGCGGTGCGCGATGGGCCGGAGTTGGGTGGGCCGCAGCGTGGCGACGGTTACCGTTTCGCCGGCCAGCGTCATGAATTCCACTTCGTAACCCGCGTTGCCCGGGTGGATGTGGATCACAGTACCGATATCGCCCGCCTCCAAGCCTTCCGCGGGGAAGCTGGCGGTGAGGACGATGCAATCGTGTTCGCGGATATTCATGATGCGAGAGGAGGTGCGGTGAAGAGCCGCGGGGCAAGCTGTCCCTCGTCCACCTGCCAGATTGGGCGGACGCGCGGCTTGCGTCCGTCGGGTGTGGCGAGCACACCGTCGACCTCGTAGCGCGGACCGAAGCCAGTCTCACGCCGCCGTGCGATGGCGTGGCGTTGGCCATGCTCGCGAAGCGCGGCAGCAAAGGCCTCCCACGCCTCCGCGCGAAAACCAAATTCAGTGAAGAACCGTGCTTTGCTGGCACCGTAGCGATGGGCCGGGTTTTCAGCCCTTCAGACGCGGGGCGTTGGAAACCCAGGGCGTTGCCCTGGGCTGGTATGGTCACGCGCCGTTGGCGCTGAGGAGTCTGAGGGTGTCGCGCGGTTGGTGCTGAGTTTGATGATGCGGATGGTGGCACGCCGATGGCAGGCAGGGCCAACGGCCCGGATTCATACCAGCCTGGGCCGTCGGCCCAGGTCAGATCCGGCCATAGATCCAAAAGGGCCAACGGCCCGTCCCATGGTTTAGTCCCACATATAACGTTCATCGAAGGTGATCCCGTATTGGGTGAGAAACGCCCGGTATTCCTCCTGAAATGTCCGCGTGCGATGATGTTCCTCCTGTTGGTCGATGTAGCGTTGCGCGCCACCGTGGCGAGGTAGGAGTGCAATGACGGACGCACCGATGGGCCGAGGCATGGCGCGCGATCTTTCGTGCTGAATACCAGGTGGACGACGACGAGACTTAGCGATTGCGGCATGCGCGGCAGGCGATGGAGCGGGCTTTCAGCCCTTGATCGGATGGGTGTCCATTTTCCTGGGGCGTGGCCCCAGGCTGGTATGGAGGCGCGCCGTTGGCGCTTGGCGGCGGCGGTCATGCGGGCGGTCGGGAGGATGCGACGAGCCCGATCGTTTCGCGTGCGGCAGCGGCGGAAGGCATTCGGCGTGGAC